>NZ_JBKGHJ010000236.1:0-12915 GCF_046520365.1 Corallococcus sp. 4LFB | reverse complement strand
CGCTGGGGGGACCGCCCCCGGGCGCGGCCTCGAAGCGGCGGCGGCGCAGGCGGGGACGGAAGCCGGCGACGCCAGAGGCGAGCGGGGGGCGCGGACGTGAGCCGGCGGTCTCGAAGTGGCTCACCGAACGGCCCTCGTGAGGGGCCGTCCAGCGAGCAGGCCGGCTGCCCGGGAGGCGGGGAGGCGACGAATCCACGCGGGTCCTGGCCGGATTCGCCTACGCTGACGCCGTCTCCTGTCTCCTCTCCAAGGCCGGTGGTCGTCTCATGAGCGGTGGTCGTGCCCTCTCGCCAGTACTCCTCGTCGGTGCCGGAACGGGCGAAGCCACGTGCGGCATCCTCTACCTCGCGAGCTACCTGCGGCGCGGCGGGATTGAGGCCTTCGTGCGGCTGTGGGACGGGGATGAGAGCGCAGGCGAGGTGACGGACTCCTTCGAGCGCCTCATCGCTCGCGTGCGCCCGAAGCTCATCGGCATCAGCCTGAAGTGGTTCCACCACGTGGACCGCGCGCTGCTGATCGCGCGGACCATCCGGAAGATCGACCCGTCCATCCGCATCGTCGTGGGAGGCAACTCCGCGTCGTACTGGTGGAAGGAGCTGAGCGCCTACGACTTCATCGACCACGTCATCCTGGGCGACGGGGAGGCCCCCCTGCTCGCGCTCTGCAACGGAGACGAAGCGCCGCCCAACTGCGTGACGCGGCACCCGGACGGCCGTCCCCGCAGGCTTCCGCTGGCGTACGTGCAGCGCTCCACCAACACGCAGGACGTCTACTACTCGCACTTCAACGAGCTCTTCCTCAGCCAGCGGGACGCGCACTCCTTCTCCGGCTGGGTCGCGCCCGGGAAGGGCTGCGGGGAGAACTGCCTGTATTGCGGCGGGGCCCGCGGCAACCAGAAGGCGGACTTCGGGCGCGCGAAGCCGTTCCTGCGCTCCGAGGAGAACGTGCGCCGGGACCACCAGGAGATCGCCAGCCGCACGTGGCAGATGCGCTACGACTTCGCGGGCAGCACGGCGGAGTTCCTGGGGAGCACCTGGGCGGGCGTGGACCTCTCGCGCCACTGCTGCACGTACTTCCTCTGGGGCGTGCCGCGCGTGGAGCTGGTCGCGGCGCTGGCGGCGACCTTCCAGCGCATCTACATGGTCATCGACATCGGCTGCTTCTCTGAACAGCAGCGGCTGGAGCAGATGTCCAAGGGTCTGCTCAAGCCGTGCGCGAAGGACCGCGAGTTGCTGGAGGTCATCGAGTCCGTCCGCCGCCACCCGAACGTGGACATCGAGATCTCCGGCATCGGCGGCCTGCCGTTCACGAGCAAGGCCCGGCTCGCGGAGGAGCTCCGGCTGGTCGAACAGGTCATCGGCCTGGACTGCGTGGTGGGCTACCAGCGGCTGGAGGCGCAGCCCGGCGCGCTCGTCACGGAGCACCCCGCGCGCTTCGACATGGTGACGGAGGCGAAGACGTTCGCGGAGTTCCTCGGCTACTTCGAGCGCCGCGAGCCCGGCGACGTGTCCGTGCCGATGATCCGCTTCAAGGACGCGGAGCTGGAGGCGGCGGTGCAGCGCAACTCGGACCGGGTGGACGCGCTGGCCTGGAAGCACCGGGACGCGAGGAAGCGCGTCGACCTCAACGGGCGCACGCGGCTCAAGAACACCGCGTCCGCCGCGGAGCGCTTCACGCTGGGAGACTGGCTGGGCAGCCACCGCGCGCCCGTGAAGCTGTCGAAGGAGCCGGTGACGGTGCTGCGCTCGGTGGACGGCATCACCCTGAGCTGCGCCCCGTCCGTCAGCCCGCGCAGGTTCAACGACCCGACGCTCACGCAAGGCGAGGACGGCGCCATCCTCCTCGCCGCCCTGGACGCCTTCAAACAGCCCACCACCGTCTCCAGCGCCGTGACGCACCTGGGTTCGAAAGCGAGGCTGGATCCGCACTCCGCCCGCGAAGTCATCGACCACCTGGTGGACGGACGCTTCCTCCAGCCCGCGTAGGCATGCGCCAGCAAGGCGTGCAATAGCTACAAAAGCTGGATACCTTGACAGCTCCTCTTCGTGAAAAGGAGCGGTCCGATGTTCAGGAATACGACCTTGTGGCTCGCGGTGGCCGGAGGCCTGCTGGCCTCCGGTGCGGGCGCGGCGACGGTGACGAACTACCGGGGCGGCAACACGCCGGTGTACTCGCGCACCTCGTATGACTACGTGCCGAGCGTGATGAAGGACGGCGTCTACCGGATGTGGTGGTGCGGCGGCATCGCGGGCGACTACATCCTCTACGCCGAGGCGGACAGCTTGAGCGGCCCGTGGCACGCGCGAGGCTCCACGGCGGCCAACAGCTACAACACGGTGTTCGCGCCCACGGGGAACGCCGCGCAGTTCGACGGCATCCACGTCTGTGATCCGTCCGTCATCCGCGTCGAAGCGACGTACTACATGTATTACGGCGGCTACGGCGACGGCACGGGCACCACGATGATTGGCGTGGCGTCCAGCCCGGACGGCCTCAACTGGACGCGCCTCAACGGCGGCAATCCCATCATCGTCCCCGCGCGGGACTACCGCACCGTGCCCAACAAGTACGGCGCGGGGCAGCCGAGCGTCACGTACGTGGATGGGAAGTTCTACCTCATCTTCACGGACTCCACGGGCTACGCGGTGGACGGCAACGGCGGAGGCCAGTTCGTGCTGCGCTCGGCGGACCCCACCTTCCAGACAGGCGTGGAGGAGTTGACGGCCACGGGCTTCGCGCCCCGGACGGCGGCGAACCACACGCGGCACTCGCTGATTGGCGCGTTCTCCGTGGACTGGCAGTACGTGGACACGAACGACACGTTCGCCGTCGCGGTGGACGGAAGCACCGCCAGCGCGACGCGCGTGTTCCTCTTCAACAGCGCGCTGAACCAGCAGGTGGATCAATTCGACGTCGCGGGGACGTGGACGGAAGGACCGGCCATCGTGTCGCGCCCGGACAAGCACGCCGTCGCGTCGTCCACGTGCGGCACGGTCCCGGTGGACATCCTTCGCTCGGTGGGCACGGGCGACGTGAACACCTGGAACCTGGCTCGCAGCGGCGTGGACCTGCTGACGGGGCGCTCGTGCGACCAGGTGCCGATGGGGCGCGTGTACGAGGGCTATCTCATCCAGAGCGCCGGCCTGCCGCTCACCCTGGTCCGCGGTGGGACGCGGCTCCAGTTCGCGCTGGCCGCGCCCGCGCTGGACCTGTCACGCAACGCGATTGCCGTCTCGTCCGACATCTTCTACCGCATCCCGTACGGGGCTTCGATGCACTCGGGAGCGGCCGTCTACGGCGCGGCGGGGCGCCCGCCGCGTTCTCCCTGGATGACGGACGGCTGTGGCCGGTGAGCTGCCTGGAGGCCATCACGCACAACAACTCGTCCATCGCGTTGCTCAGCGTGAGCCAGTGGGACGGCATCCCCAAGGGGCCCAGCCTCCACTGCGTGAAGTAGCTTACGGCGAAGCGGACTCAGGGGGCCAGGACTCCTCCGGGCGCGGCCTGCGCACGCGGAGGCTGGCCCGTGGGCGGCGTCATCGGCTTCGCGCGCGGAACCTCCTGGCCGGTGACTCGCGCGACCTCCTTCGGCTCCGGCCCCCGGTTCCAGTACCCCTCACGGGCCACCACGTGCTCACCCACGGGCTGCGTCTGGCGCATCAGCGCCTGGACCCGTGAGCCCGGGAGGCGATGCGTGCCCACGTCCGGCCGCACGAAGTCGTTCGCACCCACGAAGGTCCAGCTCAGCCCGGTGCTGAGGCCCGGTGGCGCGAGGGGCCGCCAGCCAACGAGGCCATCCCCCCACCGCCAGTCCACCCAGGCGGGCGCCCACTCACTGTCGGGCCACCACACCCAGCCCGCCGATGGCTCGATGAACCACCGGCCGTAGTGGAAGGGCGCCTGACCCCAATCCCAATCACTCTCGAAGGTCCATCCCCAATCGCTGGACACCCACCGGCCACCGGTGGCGTAGGGGACGAAGTCCGCGCCGACGACGTTCGGATCCGGGTGCCAGACCCAGCCGACGTCCGGCAGGTCCATCCAGGTGCCGTAGGGAGCCAGCACCTCCCGGAACTGGGACATGGGGTTGTCCAGGGGCGTCGAGCTCGACGTCACCTGTGGCCCGAATTCGTCCGCCGGGCCCAGCGCGCAGCCGCTGGCTGCCAGGATGGCGAAGACGGTCACGCCGCCGGTCCGAAACCAGCGCACCCGGAGGCGGCAGGGGGCCATGTCCGGTTCCTTTCGTGGGGGTTCTGCCCTGGAAGGTGCGGATGACTTCACGCAACTTCACGAGCCGCCACCGGAAGGGGGGCGTATGAACGCCTGAACGGAGGTGCCAATGGCATCCGCGAAGGCCATGCTGGGAAGCATGCTGGGCCGCTTCCTCTTCACCGACGCCCGGGTGACGCAGGTGCGCGAAGTGTCGCGCGCCTTTCGACAGATTGACTGTGAAGGGCCGGCGCTGCGGGGGCAGGGCTGGACCCCTGGCGACAAGGTGCAGGTGTTCCTGCCAGGGCTGGGCCTGCGCACGTACACGCCGCTGTCATGGGACGAAGCGCGCGGCGCCACGGCCTTCCTGGTGTACCTGCACGGCGACAGCCCGGGAGCGAAGTGGGGCCGCGACGTGCGCGCCGGGGACACGGTCCAGTTCTTCGGGCCCCGGCGCTCGGTGACGCTGGAGGCCGGTGACGCGCCGGTGGTCCTCTTCGGTGACGAGACGTCCTTCGCGGTGGCGCACGCGTTGCGGACCGGAGCGAAGCGGGACGTCACGCCGCTCTTCGAGGTCACGCGCCGGGAGGACTGCGCGCCCGCGCTGCGCGAGCTGGGCTTCGAGGGCCAGGACGTGGAGCGCACGGCAGGGGACGCGCACCTGGCGCAGGTCCATGAGCGGCTGCGCGAAGCCTCCGCGAGAAGCCGGCGCGACGCTGGTGATGACGGGCCGGGCGCAGTCCATCCAGGCCCTGCGCTCGCGGCTGCGCGGCGACGGCGAACGCGCCACGCCCAGGGTGAAGGCCTACTGGGCGGTGGGCAAGGCGGGGCTGGACTGATTCAGGCCGGAGCGAACTGGAGGCCGCGCAGGAAGTCGTCGCGGCCCCGGGTGACGCCCGCGGGGCGGCGCTTGGACTTCTGCCGCAGGAACCGCGAGGCGTCCTGGCGGCGGTAGCAGGTGAGGATCCGGTCCTCGTCATTGAGGATGAGGATCCACCCGCGCGCCTGCCGGGCCAGTGACGACTCGCGAAGGGCCACGGGCAGGTCGCGCTCGTGCACGGTGAGGTGGGTGGCACCGCACGCGCGGGCGGGAGTGCCGAACTCGAGGATGAACGCGATGACCTCCTCGCGCAGCCTCCAGCGGGCACACTGCTCGACGAAGAGGCGGGTGAGGGAGAACACGGACGACGCGGGGCTCTGGCGCATGGCGGGCTATCTCCTTGCGCGCTTCCCAATACACACGGCGTTCCAACCCCTCGCGCACGCGATTCCGCGCACTTGCGCGAAGCCCCGGGGACCCCGAAAGGACATTCCGTCAATCGCGCCAGCGGCGCGTGTCACCCAGGCACGGAAGCCTTCACGAAGGCCGCCGTCCCCCACGCCGCGTGACGGCGCCGTGCACTCCCAGGCCGGACCGTTGTGAAGAAATCCTTCACGGGCCATGCGGCTTTTTGACACGCTCGCGAGGGGCTGGACCCGGGCATCATGCCCCGTCCGGCCTGGTGGCGCCGCGCATGAGGCCGGGCGACCTCTGGCCGAAGGGATGGACGGGGCACGATGAGTCTTCGCTCGAAAGCACTGGGAGCCGTGCTGGGCGCGGGGGCGGCGGGGTTGTCGCTGTCGCTCCTGTTCGGCGCGGGATGTGGAGGCCGTGCGATGCATGTCACCGCGGTGCCGCCGCCCGAGAATCCGCAGGCGCTCCGGACGCCGGAGGCCTTCGCGGGCATCGGCGACAAGAAGGAGCGCTCGCGGGCGCTGTTCCTGGAGGCGAGCCGGGTGATGCTGCATCCGCGCTGCGTCAACTGCCATCCCGTGGGTGACAGCCCCTGCAGGGGGAGATGAGCCAGGTCCATGATCCGCCGGTGGCCCGGGGCCCCGAGGACCAGGGCGTGCCCGGCCTGGAGTGCACCTCCTGTCACCAGGACCGCAACGCGCAGCTGGCGCGGGTCCCCGGCGCGCCCAAGTGGCACCTGGCGCCCAAGGTGATGTTCTGGGAGGGGCGCACGCCGCGCTCGCTGTGCGAGCAGCTGAAGGACCCGTCGCGCAACGGCGGCAAGAGCCTGGCGGAGCTGATTGAGCACTCCGCGCATGACGAGCTGGTGGGCTGGGGCTGGAAGCCGGGCGCGGACCGGGTGCCAGCGCCGGGAACGCAGGCCGGGTTTGGGGCCCTGATGGCCGCGTGGGTGAAGGACGGCGCGGAGTGCCCGCGCGAGGAGAGCCGACCGTGAGCATCCGTCTGCGAGTGAATGGAACCGAGCACGTGCTCGACGTGGATCCGGAGATGCCGCTGCTCTGGGCGCTGCGCGACGTGCTGACGTTGACCGGGACGAAGTACGGCTGCGGTCAGGCGCTCTGCGGCGCGTGCGTGGTGCACATCGACGGCGCGGCGGTGCGCTCGTGCGTGACGCCGGTGCGCCGCGCGGAGGGCCGCGAGGTGATGACCATCGAGGGCCTGTCGCCGGACGGCTCGCACCCGCTGCAGAAGGCCTGGGTGGACCTGGCGGTGCCGCAGTGTGGCTTCTGTCAGGCGGGGCAGATCATGACGGCGGCGGCGCTGCTGGCGAAGAAGCCGAAGCCCACCGACGCGGAGATCGATCAATCCCTGGCGGGCAACCTCTGCCGCTGCGGGACGTACACGCGCATCCGCACCGCCGTGAAGAAGGCGGCGGGACTGCCGACGGAGTGAGGACCCCCACCATGCAAGACACCCGCATCCGTCTGTCGCGCCGCTCCGTGCTCGCGGGAATGGGCCTCGTGGCCGGAGGCCTGGGGCTGGAGGTGGTCCTCCCCGCCAGGGCGCACGCCGCGCCCATGCCCACGTCCCTGCCCGCGGTGCCCACGGAGGGCTTGAGGGCCAACGTCTTCGTGCACGTGGCGCCGGACGGCGTGGTGACCATCGTCTGTCACCGCTCGGAGATGGGGCAGGGCGTGCGCAGCTCGCTGCCGGTGCTCATCGCGGACGAGCTGGGCGCGGACATGGCCCACGTGAAGGTGGTCCAGGGCGACGGCGACGAGGCCTACGGCGACCAGAACACGGACGGCTCCAGCAGCGTGCGGAAGATCTTCGACGACCTGCGCTACGCGGGCGCGACGGCGCGCACGATGCTGGTCACGGTGGCGGCGAAGCGCTGGAAGGTGGCGCCCACGGAGTGCGAGGCGCGCGACCACGCGGTGTTCCACAAGGGCACGCAGCGGACGCTCAAGTTCGGCGAGCTGGCCAGCGACGCGGCGAAGCTCAAGGTCCCGAAGAAGGAGGCCGTGACGCTGCGGCCGCGCAGCGAGCTCAAGAACCTGGGCAAGGAGCTGCCGCTGCTGGACGGGCCGGACATCGTGACGGGCCGGGCGGTGTTCGGCGCGGACGTGGTGCTGCCGGGGATGCGCACGGCGGTCATCGCGCGTCCGCCCGTGGCGGGGGGCCGGGTGGTCCGCTACGACGCGGCGAAGACGCTGGCGGTGCCGGGCGTGCGGCAGGTGGTGGAGCTGCCCGCGGCGAAGAAGCCCTTCCTGTTCCAGCCGCTGGGCGGCGTGGCGGTGGTGGCGGACAACACCTGGGCGGCGATGAAGGGCCGCGCGGTGCTGGACGTGACGTGGGAGGGCGGGGACAACGCCGTCTACGACTCGGCCGCGTACCGCGAGCAGCTGCTGGAGTCGATTGGCAAGCCGGGCAAGGTGGTGCGCAACGTCGGCGACGCGGAAGGCGCGCTGGCGAAGGCGGCGAAGCGGGTGCACGCCACGTACAACACGCCGCACCTGGCGCACGCGCCCATGGAGCCGCCCGCGGCGGTGGCGAAGGTGGAGGACGGCACCTGCGAGGTGTGGGCCACGACGCAGAACCCGCAGGCCGCGCGCAGCGAGGTGGCGAAGGCGCTGGGCCTGGACCCGTCGAAGGTGACGGTGCACGTGACGCTCCTGGGCGGCGGGTTCGGCCGCAAGTCGAAGCCGGACTACGTGGTGGAGGCGGCGCTCGTCGCGAAGGCGGTGGGCGCGCCGGTGCGCCTGCAGTGGACGCGCGAGGACGACGTGCGCCACGACTACTACCACTCCACGAGCGCGCAGCGGCTGGAGGCGGGCCTGGACGCGAACGGCAAGGTGGTGGCATGGCACCAGCGCATCGCGTTCCCGCCCATCGGCTCCACGTTCGCGGACGCGACGTTCGCGGGAGACGGGGAAATGGGGCAGGGCATCCTGGACCTGCCGCTGGCCATCCCGGACATCCGGATGGAGAACTGCGAGGCGCGGGCGCACACGCGCATCGGCTGGCTGCGCTCCGTGGCGAACATCTACCACGCGTTCGCGGTGCAGAGCTTCATCGACGAGCTGGCGCACGAGCGCGGCACGGATCCGCGCGACACGTTGCTGGAGGTGCTGGGGCCCTCGCGCATCGTGACGCCGAAGGACCTGGGCGTGGCGAAGGTGCCGAACTACGGCCAGCCGATTGAAGAGCACCCGGTGGACACGGCGCGGCTCAGGCGCGTGATTGAGCGGGTGACGGGCCTGGCGCGCTGGGACGAGCGCAAGCAGCAGGGAAGGGCGCTGGGGCTCGCGGCGCACCGCAGCTTCCTGACGTACGTGGCGGTGGTGGTGTCGGTGGTGAAGGACGCGGACGAGCGCATCCGGGTGGACGAGGCGTGGATCGTCGCGGACGCGGGCACCATCGTGAACATGGAGCGCGTCCGGGCGCAGATGGAGGGCGCGGTGGTGTTCGGCCTGAGCCTGGGGCTCTACGGCGCCATCACGATGAAGGACGGCGCCACGGTGGAGAGCAACTTCCGCGACTACCGCCTGGCGCGCATCGCGGAGACGCCGAGGAAGATCCACGTGGACATCATCCCCAGCGACGGCCGCCCGGGAGGCATTGGAGAGCCCGGAGTGCCCCCCGTGGCCCCGGCCCTGGCCAACGCCGTCTTCGCGCTCACGGGGACGCGCGTGCGCGAGCTGCCGCTGGTGAAGACCGTGAAGGTGTGAGCGGAAGCCACGCCGTCACGGCACCAGCAGGGCGCCATCCGACAGCGCGACCTCCGAGCCGCCACCGCCCATCCCTCCCCAGATGAAGAGGGCATCCCCGGTCCACACGCCCGAGTGTCCCGACCGGGCGGATGGGGCCCCCTGGGTGCGAAGCGGGGTCCACGTGTCCGTGGCGGGGTCGTAGGCCGCGCCATCCGAGCATGCGCCACCGGAGCCACACTTCGACGAGGCGCCACCCCAGACGATCATCTTCGTCCCGGTCCACACCGCGGAATGGCCAGTGCGCGGGGAGGGCGCGTCCTTGTCGGACAGGGGCGACCAGCTATCGAGCACCGGATCATACGCGGCGCCCCCTTCGCAGTAGCGCGGCGAGTCCTGTCCATCGCTGCCACAACCCAGCCCGCCCCAGACGATCATCTTCGAGCCGGTCCACACCGCCGTGTGCGCCCAACGGGCCTGGGGAGCGCCCTTGGAAGACAGCGGACGCCAGGAGTCCGTCTCGGGGTCGTAGGCCGCGCCATCGCTCAGGGCGACGTCCACTGCGGCGCCGCCGCTGCCGCCCCAGACCAGCAGCGCCTGCCCCGTCCACACCGTGGAGTGGTAGCGGCGGGCCACGGGGGCCCCGGCGCCGGACATGGGCGTCCAGGCGCCGGCCTCCACGTCGTACCGGGCCCCATCGCCCAGCACGCGCGCCTGCTGGGGTTCCTCGCCGCCCCACACCAGCATCCACCGTCCCGTCCATGCCGCCGAGTGCCAGCCGCGAGCGGAGGGCGCGCCTTGGGCCGAAAGCGCGCTCCAGGAGTCGGTGGACGGTGAGTAGGCCGCCCCGTCGCCGCAAGGCGTCTGGGGCCGCTCACCGCACCCCACGCCGCCCCAGACGAGCATCCGCTGGCCGGTCCACACCGCCGTGTGCAGGGTGCGCGCGGCGGGAGCCCCCTGGGACGACAGGGGCGTCCAGGTCCGCGAGGCCACGTCGAACCGGGCCCCGTCTCCGCAGACCCCGTTGACGGTGCAGCCGCCCAGTCCGCCCCAGAGCAGGACGTCCTGGCCGTCGAACACCGTCGCCACCTGGAGCCCCGCGCCAGGGCCCGAGCCCGTGGGCAAGAGCTCCCAGGTGCCCTGTTCCTCCACCCCGGTCTTCTGTGGGCTCGAGCAGCAGACCAGGGTGAGGAGGAACAGGCCTGAACCCAGGCGCATCCGAAACGGCTTCACTGCGTCACGCTTCGAATGCGCCATCGGGGGTTCCTCCTGCTACCAGGGACGCGGGCTGCCGCAGGTGTAGCCCGGGCCGTTGATGAAGCGAGACGCGGCGCGGCCGTTGGCATCCGCGGCGGCAGTCTGCCGCACGCTCAGCGGGATCCACCACTGCGACTGGTCCGCCACGTCGCAGAGGAACTCCACCTGCACCTGGTTGGGCGAGTGGAACCGGCTGGCGGTGCCATTGTTCTCCCACATGGCGCCAAAGGCATACGCGCCGATGCCGTGGAAGTAGAAGTAGTCGCACCCGTTGATGGTGCAGGCGCCCTGCGGGCCGGGCCGGTGGCCGCCGGTGTTGCCATTGTTGAAGTTGTACTTGTCGAAGTACGCGTGCCAGCCCTCGTGCATGTAGTCACCCGCGCGGGAGCCCGGGTTGGAGTTGCTGACGGTGGGGTTGTAGAGCGGGCAGGCCGTCTGCACGCGGTCCGTGTCCCACGGCCAGAACCGGGGGGTGAAGGTCCCGAAGACGTCCGTGCGGTCGGTGATGCTGTGATACAGGCTGTCGTGGAACTTGCTGCTGCGCGCCTCCGCCGTCGCCCGGTAGTCCGAGGTGCCGTGGAAGGACTGGGCCAGGTTGTCCGCCATGCCGTACGTCAGCAGGTAGGACGCGTTCCAGTGCTTGGGGAACTCCAGGTTGACGTTGCAGGCGTCATTCCAGCCGCGGTTGCTCCAGTCACCGGAGCGCAGGCCGTAGGCCTGGTACTGCCAGAGGAAGAAGTCCTGCCAGCAGCCGTGGGTGTTCCACAGGGCCCGGTCCGCGTTGCTCGCGGCCGTCTGGGTGCAGACGGCGCCGGCCTCGGTGGCCAGGCCAAAGGCCAGGACGGACGACATCAGGGCAATGCCTTGCTTGAGATTCATGGGCGTTCTCGCTCCTCAGGTCGTGAGGGAAGGTCAGAACTTCGGAGGGGTCACGTCGAAGGTGTTGGGCTTCTCCTCGGGCGGGCGCGGATCCTTCGGCTCGGGGTTCGGCGCCTGCACTTCGGGGTGGGCCTTCAGGTAGGCGGTGAGCTTGCGGTTGAACGCCTCCGCGCCTTCACCGCTGACGCGCCGGACGCGGTCCAGGAACAGGCGCTCCTCCTTGCGGACGAACGGCTCCAGCTCCTTGCGAGCCTCCAGCGTGTCCCCGCGGTTCCACAGGAAGGCGCTGATGGCCTCCGCGCGGACGATGACGGAGGGGTGGTTGCCGGCCTGGTACGCCACCTCGCGGTCGAACTCCGGGTCACGCAGGTACGCGACGCCCGCGATGGCCTTGGCCTGCAGGCGCGCCTGCTGGGCCTCTTCCTGGAGCTCGCCTTCGATGACGGTGCCCTTGGTGGGCAGGGGCTGGCGGACGAACTCCACGAGGAACTTCGTGCCGTCGTAGGTCCGCATCTCCCCGAGCAGGCCCAGGCCGACGAGCGCGCGGCTGGTGTCACCGGACTCCTGGGCCGCGAGGATCTCCTCCATGAAGGCCTTGATGAGGTCCGGGTTCTTCGCGGCGGACACTAGCGCCCGGCGCGCGTCGTCCTGCTCCTCCACGATGGATTCACCGGCCCAGGTGATGAAGGCATTGACGCTCTTGCGAGCATCCGCCGCATCCAGCTTCGGAGGCGAGTGCAGGGGACGCCCCTCGATGACACGGCTGGGAGGAATGTCAGACGGCTTTTCCGAAGTGGGCTTGTCCTGCGCGACCGCCACGGAGCCGGACATCAGCCCCAGGGTCACGACAATGGTGCCCGTGCGCGAGAAGACTCGCCATTTGTTGCGCTGCATGGTCCTGCCTCCATTCACAGAAGTGAAGGAGGTGCCCGCCGAGGGGCTCCCCCTGCCACGACGCGCCGTTACCGCCGCGACCCGTGGATGCAGGAACTCATTTCAACTGCCGTACCAACGCGCTCCCAGAGGGAGGAGAGGGGAGGGCCTCTGCCGAATGTTGCTTCCGGAGCGACAGGCGCTGTTGTTCGCGTTGTCCGGCAGGCACTGCTTCTACTCCTCGGGGAACACCGGTTCAGGCGAAGGCAGCGGGGAGGGGTCACCCGGATAGAGGGCTTGGATGAAGTTGTAGTAGCCCTTGCCACCAGAGGTGACGTCCTGGCCACGATCGTGGCGGGTCTGGATCCAGTTGTAGATCTCGTCGAACCGGAGGCCTGACAGGTCCGCGTGCAGATATTCGTCCTCGCCAGATGAAACAGGCGTGGCCCAGGACTGGGGCCAGGAAATGGGATCCGCCATGGGTCCTCGAACGGGTGCGAAGAGGACTCGGGTGCGCTCAGGTTCGTAGGGGACTGCGTTCGCGGACTCGAACTCCACCACTTGATCGTAGACCGCGAGGAAGGCGGGCGGGGTCTTCGTCCTGTCAATCGCTGCCAGCTTGGGTTCGATGACGCCGGACACCTCCACCTGTCTCAGGGTCCCCTGTTCATCGCGCCACTGGATGGTCTCATCTGGAACCATCCGCGTCCGTTTAACGTGATGGGGAAAAGCAGAGCAGAATCAAGGACCTGA
>NZ_JBKGHJ010000235.1:0-12953 GCF_046520365.1 Corallococcus sp. 4LFB | reverse complement strand
GCTGGAAGGGCGCTGCGCGCCTGGTCCTGCGCTTGGCCATGCAGCACCACGCGCGCTGGCCCACGGCGCGGGCGGAGAACTCCTCCAGGAGCCGGCGTCTTGCCGCCGCCGGACTCGCCTCCACACCACGGCGCGCGAGCGTCCTCGCACGTGTGCTCCAGCTCGCGCTCCAGCGTCATCAGCTCCTCGCGGCGGCCCACGAAGGACGGCTCGGTGAGGCTCTGGCGGTGGTCGTGCGCGCCGGTGACGAGCGCGGGCTCCGCCTCCCCCCGCGACAGCGCGGCCTCCAGCGCGTTCAGGTCCGCGAGCGCGGCGTCCGCGGACTGGTAGCGGTCGCGCGGGTCGGTCTGGCTCAGGCGGGCGATGAGCTCCTCCATCGCCAGCGGCACCTCCACGCCCACGGGCCGCAGGCGCGGGTGCGCGGTGAGGTGCAGGCGAAGCACCTCGCCCACCGTCGCGCCCTCCAGCGCGGGGCGGCCGGACAGCGCCTCGAAGAGCACCAGGCCTACCGCGTACAGGTCCGACGGAGCCTCCACCGGCCGGTTGAGGAGCCCCGCCTGCTCCGGCGACAGGTAGCGCGCGGTGCCCACGGGCAAATCGCGCAGGGACGGGTCCAGCCGCTCGCTGCGCGACAGGCCGAAGTCGGTGAGCCACGCGGTCGACAGCGGGTGGTCGCGCACCAGGATGTTGGAGGGCTTCACGTCGCGGTGCAGGACGCCCTCGCGGTGCGCCTCCGCGAGCGCCCTCAGCAGGCGCTGGCCCAGGACGATGGCCTCCGGCAGGGACAGGGGGCCGCGCTGCAGGCGCGCCTCCAGCGTCTCGCCGTCCACCCAGGCCGTGACCAGGTAGAGCAGGTCGTCGAAGGTGCCCAGGTCCCGCACGGGCACGAGCGCGGGGTCGTGCAGCCGCGCCAGCACCTGCGCCTCGTGCTCCAGCCGGTGGCGGGCCGTGGGGACGAAGGCGGACAGGGGGGTGACCTTCACGAGCACGCGCTCGTGCGTGAGGAGGTCCACCCCCTGCCAGCTGGAGATGCCCCGGCCGGCCTTCACCCGCTGGCGCAGCTCGTAGCGGTTGCCCAGCCGCTGGCCCGGGTGTGGCTCCCCAGGGGTGTCGCCGGCCTGTTGGAAGCCTTGCGCCATTCAGTACCCTCGCGAGCCCCTCCACCGCGTCGCCCCGGCGGCGCGGTCGGCCGGACGTCCCTCTTCCACAAGCTGGGTTGCCGCCCGGGTCCCTGCCAGGGGGGAGCAACCCACGCCTCGCGTGGGCTGCTCGGGATTTGAACAGTCGGCACGCTCCTGCTTCCCGCGCCCGTCCCCTGGTGCCCCCTGGCTGTTCGTGGGGCAGGCGGCCCGCCAGCGCCCCGCTCCCCGCTCCCCAGCTGCTTTTCCGCCAGGCTCGTGGGTTTCCACCAGGGGGCGCGGGGAGGGCCGCGCATCGTCCGTCAGCCGACAGCCACGCGAATGCGTGCGGCCAGCAGCGTTGCTGGAGGGAGGAAGGATGCCGCGCCGCGTTCAACGGGTGTGCTTGACTCCCCTGGTGGCCCGGCGGAAAAGCCCGTCGGGTCAGGCGGCCTCCCCCTTCCTCCCCCGCAGGCCGCCGAGGGAGCGCGGAATTGAAGCTCGCGACGCTCAGGGACGGAACCCGCGACGGGCGGCTCATCGTCGTCAAGCGGGACAACTCCGCCTACGCGCTGGCCACCAACGTGGCCCTCACGCTGCAAGCGGCCCTGGATGACTGGGACCAGAAGGAGCCGCAGCTGCGCGCGCTGGCGCAGCAGCTGGAAGCCGGCGCGGTGCAGAGCCGCCCGCTGGACGTGAAGGCGCTGCACGCGCCCCTGCCGCGCGCCTACGAGTGGGTGGACGGCAGCGCGTACATCAACCACGTGGTGCTGGTGCGCAAGGCGCGCAACGCGGAGCCGCCCGCCACGCTGCGCACGGACCCGCTGGTGTACCAGGGCGGCTCCGGCGACTTCCTGGGGCCCACGCAGGACATCCCCCTGCGCGACGAGGCGTGGGGCCTGGACTTCGAGAGCGAGGTCTGCGTCGTGCTGGGCGACACGCCCATGGGCACGAAGGCCGAGGACGCGGACAGGCACATCAAGCTGGTGATGATCGCCAACGACGTGTCCCTGCGGAACCTCATCCCGGAGGAGCTGGCCAAGGGCTTCGGCTTCTTCCAGAGCAAGCCCGCCACCGCGTTCAGCCCCTTCGCGCTGACGCCGGACGAGCTGGGCGCCGCGTGGCAGGACGGCCGGGTGCACCTGCGCATGCGCAGCACGCTCAACGGCCAGCTCGTGGGCGACGCGGACGCGGGCCCGGAGATGCACTTCTCCTTCCGCGACCTCATCCAGCACCTGACGCGCACGCGCGCCTTCACCGCGGGCACCATCCTGGGCAGCGGCACGGTGTCCAACGAGGACCGCACGCGCGGCATCTCCTGCCTCGCCGAGCGCCGGATGATTGAGACCATCGACGAGGGGAAGCCGAAGACGCCCTTCATGAAGCCCGGCGACACCATCGAGATTGAGATGCTGGACGGGGAGGGGCACAGCCTCTTCGGCCGCATCTCCCAGACGGTGGTGAAGGCGCCATGAGGACCCTGCGGCTCTCCAGCTACTGGCGCTCGTCCGCGTCCTGGCGCGTGCGCATCGCGCTCCACTGGAAGGGGCTCCCCTTCGAGTACCTGGCGGTGCACCTGCTCCAGGACGGCGGCCAGCAGTTCACGGACGCCTACCGGGCCAAGAACCCCATGGCCCGCGTGCCCACGCTGGAGTGGACGGAGGCGGACGGGCAGGCGCGCAGGCTCTCCGAGTCCATGGCCATCCTGGAGTACCTGGAGGAGCGCGTGCCCTCGCCCGCCCTCCTGCCCGGCGACGCGTACCTCCGCGCGAAGGCGCGCATGCTGGCGGAGATGGTGAACGCCGGCATGCAGCCCCTTCAGAACACGTCGGTGACGCTGCGCATCAAGAACGAGCTGAAGGCGGACGAGAAGGCCTGGGCGGCGCACTGGAACGCGCACGGGCTGAGGGCGCTGGAGGCGGCGGTGCAGGAGACGGCGGGCCGTTACTGTGTGGGAGACGCAGTGTCGTTCGCGGACGTCCTGCTCGTTCCCCAGCTCTACGGGGCCCGCCGGTTCGGTGTAGACCTGAAGCCCCATCCCACGCTCTTGCGGATTGAAGCGGCGTGCAACGAACTTCCCGCCTTCCAGGCGGCGCAGCCGGACCGGCAGCCCGACGCGCAGCCGGCGTAATCACGAACCATCTTCTTCATCACGAGGAGTCAGCGACATGGCCAAGCAGGAATCGCTGGGCATCAAGGCCCTGGAGAGCATCCACTGGTACGTGCATGACCTGGAGCGCAGCCGCCAGTTCTACACGAAGGGGTTGGACTTCGCGGAGGTGGCGGTCTCCAGCCCGGAGCTGGAGGCGCACGGCAAGCAGAAGTCCGCGCTGTTCCAGGCCGGTGAGATTGCGCTGGTGGTGAGCCAGCCTGTCGGCGAGGGCGGCCGCGCGTGGCGCTACCTGCGCAAGCACCCGGACGGCGTGGGCACGCTGAACTTCGAGGTGGAGGACGTGGAGAAGGCGTTCAAGCTGCTGGAGCAGCGCGGCGCCACGTTCATCACGGACATCCAGCGCTTCACGGACGACGCGGGCGGCAAGCTGGCGTTCTTCTCCATCACGACGCCGTTTGGCGACACCACGTTCCGCTTCCTGCAGCGGAACAACTACAAGTCCATCTACCCGGGCTTCCAGGTGCACGCGCAGCCCAAGGGCGGCCAGAACAAGTACGGCTTCGACAAGCTGGACCACGTCACGTCGAACTTCCAGACGATGAAGCCCATGCTCCTGTGGATGGAGCACGTGATGGGCTTCGAGAAGTTCTGGCACATCGAGTTCCACACCGACGACGTGGCGTCGCAGCAGAAGCGCGACCACGGCAGCGGCCTGAAGTCGGAGGTGATGTGGGATCCAAAGAGCGGCGTGAAGTTCGCGAACAACGAGCCCAAGTTCCCGTTCTTCAAGGCCAGCCAGATCAACATCTTCAACGAGGACCACCGCGGTGACGGCGTGCAGCACCTGGCCATCACGGTGAAGGACATCCTGTCCTCCGTGAAGGACATGCGGCAGAACGCGGGCATCCAGTTCATGCCCACGCCGGGCTCGTACTACGACGCGCTGCCGGACCGCATCCAGCGCATGGGCATCAAGAAGATCGACGAGGACATCAACGTCCTGCGCGAGCTGGAGGTGCTCATCGACGGGGACAAGGAGCGCAGCTACATGCTCCAGATCTTCATGAAGGACGCGGCGAGCCTCTACAAGCAGGCGGACGCGGGCCCGTTCTTCTACGAAATCATCCAGCGCAAGGGCGACCAGGGCTTCGGCGGCGGCAACTTCCGCGCCCTGTTCGAGAGCATCGAGCGCGCGCAGAAGGCCGAAGGGCGCGTCTAGCCCTTCCCGCCGCGTTCGCGGAAAGGAAAGCCCCACCCCTGCCTTCCCTTCGCGGGGAGCGGGCGGTGGGGTTTCTTCGTCCGGGGGATGGCCTATGTTTTCCCCATGCGAAGGCTCATGCCGCTGATGCTGGTGGGCGTGCTGGGGTGGGGCTGTCAGGCATCGGACGCGCCCCCGGTGGACTGCACCGCCACCTACGTCGCCTGCGGCTGTGGCTGCTGCGGCGGCGTGGAGCCGAAGGTGCAGTGCCTGTCCTGCGCGAACGGCGACGACCTCCAGGCTCTCATCGAGAAGGACCAGGAGGCGAAGAAGGATCCGCAGTGCGCCGTCGCGGGCTGCTCGGTTGGGACGAAGTACGTGTACTGCGACGCGCCGCCAGCGAGTCCGTAGCCGCGGCGGCTGTCCTCGGCCCGGCCAGGGGGCTCCTCTCCGGAGCCCCGAGGACTTTCAGCGGTCGTGCGGCGTGGCGGAGGCGGCGCGGGGCGCGGGCTCATGGCCCCCCTGTGCCAGCGCTTCCCGGTTCTTGAACATGATGAAGGCGCCCATCACGACGAGGAAGGCGGAGAAGGCCCGCTTGAGGGCCGCCTGCGAGACGAAGTGGGAGGCCCAGGTGCCCAGCAGGATGCCCACCACGGCGATGGCCGTGAAGATGCCGAGGTAGAGCCAGGGCACCTCGACGTGGCCAAGGTAGCCGGCGAAGCCCACGAAGGAGTTGAGGGCGATGACGAGCAGGCTCGTGCCCACCGCCTGCTTCATCGGGAGGCCCACCAGCAGCACCAGCGCCGGGACGATGAGGAAGCCGCCGCCCACCCCGACGAGCCCCGTGAGCCCGCCCACGCCGAGCGCGGCCAGGGCCATGACCGGGAAGGACGCCTTGCGCGGCTCGGGCACGGGCGCGGCCTCCTTGCGCGCGGCGAGCGCGGCCTCCTTGCGGCCGTTGCGGAACATGAAGAAGGCGGCCACGAGCATCACCGTGGCGAAGAGCAGCAGCTGCAGGGTGCCCGACACGAAGGCGGAGAGGCGCGCGCCCGCGTAGGTGCCCGCCATGGCCACCCCGCCGAAGACCAGGGCCGCCCGGAGCTGGACGTTGCCCCGGCGCCAGTGGCTCGCCGCGCCGAAGAGGCTGGTGACGCCCACCACGGCCAGCCCCATGGCGATGGACTGCTTGGCCCCGAAGCCCAGGACGTACACGAGGATGGGGACGGTGATGATGGAGCCGCCGCCGCCGAGCAGGCCGAGCGACAGGCCAATCAGGGCCGCGAGAGAGAAGCCGAGGATGGGCATGGGGTCTGTTTCCGAGGCGGCGCGCGCCTCAACGTTGGGGCGCGTGCGGCTCGCGCACGGCGAGCATCCCGCCCGCCAGGTTGTAGAGGTGTTGGAAGCCGCCGCGGGCGAGCGCCTGGGCCGCCTTCGCGGAGCGGCCGCCCGAGCGGCAGATGAGCAGCAGCGGCTGCTCCCGCGGCCACGACGCGGCCGCCGCCTCCAGCGTGCCCAGCGGGACGAGCTCCGCGCCGGGAAGGTGGCCCAGGGGGCCCGTGAACTCGTCCGGCTCGCGCACGTCGATGCGCCGCACCTCCGGGCCCAGCGTGTCGAGCTGCGAGGGGGTGAGGTCCTGATAGGGGTGGGGGGTCATGGCTCGCTCCTGTTGGCAGGGGACTTCAGGCCCCCTGCGGGGAAGGCGCCGTGTGTCCACAGGCGCGGTTGGCGGGGACGGCGAGGTCGATCTTCTTCGGCTTGGGCAGGTGGAGGTTCTCCATGATGGTGATGAACTCCTCCCGGCTCTTGCCGGCGACGCGCGGGTTGTGCCGCTTCTCCTCGCCGATGCTCGTCACCAGGTGACCGTGGTAGTCGTGCGCGGGGTAGACGAGCGTCTCGTCCGGCAGGCTGAAGAGGACGCGGGTGAGGCTGTCGTAGAGCTGGCTCGCGTTGCCGTTCTGGAAGTCGGTGCGGCCGTTGCCGCGCACGAGCAGCGCGTCCCCGGTGAAGACGCGGTCTCCCAGGAGGTAGCTGACGCTGTCGTCCGTGTGCCCCGGGGTGGCCAGCACCTGGAAGACGAGCTGTCCGACGCGCACCTCGTCCCCGTGGCGGACCTGGACGTTGGCGCAGGCGGCGCCTCCCACGCTCCCCACCACCGTGGCCTGCGTGCGCTCGCGCAGCACGCCGGACGCGGTGACGTGGTCCGCGTGCACGTGGGTGTCGAAGACGTGCGTGAGGGTGAGGCCCAGCTCGCCCACCAGCCGCAGGTCCCGGTCGACCTGCTCCAGCACGGGGTCGATGAGGACGGCCTGGCGCGTGGCCTCGTCACCGAGGAGATAGGTGTACGTCGAGGACTCGGTATCGAAAAGCTGGCGGAAAATCATGTCGTAGCCTCCTGTCCGTGAGAGCCAGGGGGCGGGCTGGAGGATTCAGGGCCTCCCCCTGGCGGAATCCTTTCCCCTTGAATCTGGCTCTCACGGGACATGATCTCCTCCCTCCTTCCTCCCCTTCTCGGAGGAGCGCTCATTGGGTTGAGCGCCTCATTGCTCCTGCTGGCCAGTGGCCGGGTGGCCGGCATCAGCGGCATCGTGGGCTCGCTGCTGGCGCCCGTCCGCGGCGACATCGCCTGGCGCGTGCTCTTCTTCGGGGGGCTGCTCACCGGCGGCCTGCTGCTGGCGTGGCTGCGCCCCGGCTCCTTCGCGCCCCCGGCATCGCTGAGCGCGGGCGGCGCCGGACTCCTGGTGGCGGCGGGCCTGCTGGTGGGCTTCGGCTCGCGGCTGGGCAACGGCTGCACCAGCGGGCACGGCGTCTGCGGCATCAGCCGGGGCTCGGTCCGCTCCATCCTGGCCACGCTCACCTTCATGGCCACCGGCGTCCTCACCGTCTTCCTGGTCCGCCACGTCCTCTAGAGAGAGCTCTCCATGCGTTCAAACATCAGTGCATTCCTCAGCGGTCTGCTCTTCGCCATCGGCCTGGGGGTTGGCGGCATGACGGACCCGGCCAACGTCCTGGGCTTCCTCGACCTCGCCGGGGACTGGGACTACCGGCTCATGTTCGTGATGGGCGGCGCCATCGCCGTGCACGCGGCGCTGCGGCCCTTCATCCACCAGCGCGAGAAGCCCCTGTTCGCCGCGAAGTTCCCGACCCTCTCCGCCAGCAAGCCGGACCCGAAGCTCCTCGTGGGCGCGGCCCTCTTCGGCGTGGGCTGGGGGATCGGCGGCTACTGTCCCGGCCCCGCGCTCACCTCGCTCGCCACCGGAGCGTCGCAGCTGCTCGTCTTCGTGCCCGCGATGTTCGCCGGCATGTACCTCGCCCAGGTGCTCCAGGCGCGGCGCGTCCCGGACAGAACGGGCGCCGTCCCTTTCCCCAGACCGTGAGCACCCGCGCCTTCATCGAACGTGCCCTGGAGCACCTGCCCACCCGTGGGTGGAGAAGGAGCGCGGCTACCTGCTCCAGCTCTTCATGA
Organism: Corallococcus sp. 4LFB; assembly: GCF_046520365.1. Taxonomy (NCBI): domain Bacteria; kingdom Pseudomonadati; phylum Myxococcota; class Myxococcia; order Myxococcales; family Myxococcaceae; genus Corallococcus; species Corallococcus sp. 4LFB. Next base: position 5,061 of record NZ_JBKGHJ010000235.1, on the reverse strand, counting down.
AGGGCGCGTCGAGCCCTTCCCGCCGCGTTCGCGGAAGGAAAGCCCCACCCCTGTCTTCCCTTGTGGGAAGCGGGCAGTCTCTGTCCTGCGCGAACGGGGATGACCCCCAGGCGCTGATTGAGAAGGACAAAGTGGCAAGGAAGGCGCCACAGTGCGCCCTGGCGGGCTGCCCCATTGGGACGAAGTACGTGTCCTGCGACGCCAACCCCCCATGACCCTCATTGAGCCCATCATCCTGCTGGGAGCCGCGGTGGGTGGCGTGACGGGAGCCGTGTGGGGCTTCGGGTCGGGAATCGGCTGGGCGGTGGCAGGACTGCTCGGAGGCGTCGTCCTGGGCCCCATCCTCTTGCTGCTGCTGCTGTTCGTCCTGGCGATGTTGCTGACGCTGCTCAAGGAAGGGCCGCGCGCGATGTTGCGTAACCTGTGGAGGTGAGGACGAAGCACGTTTGTTGCGGCGCGAATCCCCCATGCCCCTCATTGGCAACGCCGCGATGAATGACAGACGCAGGGGAGGTCCCCTGGGGGGATTGCCGTGAAGGACGGCAACCCCGTCCTTGCGCTGTCCCTGCTTTCAAGGGCAGACGAGGCGGCCTGCTCTTGAGAGGAATTGAACGCCGGGACGCGTCACGCGGCCGTGAAGGGCAGGGCGGACACCGTGACGGTGCCCGCGCCTTCTCCGCCCAGCGTCAGCTCCGTGCCCGGCTCCAGCGAGTCGCGGTGCACGTAGCCCAGCGCCACCCGCTGCCCCTTCGCCGGGGAGCTCACGACGCTGGTCACCCAGCCCACCTTCTTCTCCCCGCGGCGCAGCTCCGTGCCGGGCGCCACGTCCTGCTCACCCAGCAGCAGCCCCGCCAGCTTGCGGTTCATGTGCCCGCGGAAGGTGGCCCGGGCGATGACCTCCTGCCCGATGTAGCAACCCTTGTTGTAGGAGATGGCGTTCGTGAGGTTCGCCTCCAGCGGGATGGTGGTGTCCACCATGTCCTGCCCGTAGCGCGGCACCCCCGCCTCCACCCGCACCAGCTCCATCGCGTCGAACCCCACCGGCGTCACCCCGCCGGCCCCGGCGAGCGCGCCCACACCGCCTCCAGCCCCGCGCGCGGCACCAGGACGTCCACGCCGGACAGCCCGCCCGGCAGCGCCGTCCCCAGGAGCCACACGTCCTGACCGGCCAGGGTCGCCTTGCGGCTGGACAGGGGGGCGGGGGGCTCGAAGGGGCCGCCCAGGACGGCGGCCAGCACCTGGGCCGTCCGGGGACCGAGCAGCTTCAGCCAGGCCTGGTCCGGGGTGCCGTCGTGCAGCTCCGCGTCCTCGGAGATGAGGTACTTGTCCAGGAACTCCCGCACCTTGGCGCCCAGGCCGGGCTCCAGGTCCAGCAGGAGGTCGTCCTCCCGCTTGAGGATGCGTGCATCTCCCACCATGGCGCCCTTCACCGTGATGAAGGCGGCATAGGCGGCCGAGCCGACCGGGAGGTTCTTCACCTCCTGGGTCACCATGCCGTGGAGGAAGGAGGCGCGATCCTCCCCCGTTATCCGGAGGATTTCGCGGTAGGACGCATCGTGCAGTGCCACGGCGTCGCGCGCCGCGCCATACTCCGCGCCCACGTCTCCATACCCGGCCACGACTTCACGGCCGCCCACCGGAATGAAGCGGGCACCCACCCGCTCGTGAACAAAATGCAGCGTCAGCGGTTCCATGCCCGTCGCTATATAGAGGCGCAGGAGCGGATGCCACGATGGATGTGAAGCAGCTTTCGGCCTTCCAGGGCTTCTCGACGGAGAAGCTCCAGAAGCACACCGTCTTCCAGTCGGGTCGCTTCTTCCTCGACGTCTACTGCCTGGCCCCGGGCCAGGCGCAGAAGCCCCACCGGCACGCCACGTCCGACAAGGTGTACCTCGTGCTGGAGGGAAGCTGCCGCTTCCGCATCGGCGACGAGGAAGCGGCGCATGGCCCCGGCTCCACCCTCTTCGCCCCCGCGGGCACCGAACACGGCGTCGTCAACGACGGCCCGGACAACGCCCGCCTCCTCGTCCTGATGACCCCGCCTCCGGAGCACGCATGAGCAAGAAGGCCCCGACCCCGGCCGCCCCCGTCCCCACCCGTGGCGCACTCGCGCTGCTGGTGCTGGGCCTCCTCACCAGTGCGCTCGCCGTCTACCAATGGATGGAGCTGCTCACGCTGCGCGCCGGTGGCGCCACCAGCTGCGGCATCAACGCGCACGTCAACTGCGAGACCGTCTGGAACTCGGACTTCGCCAGCGCGGTGCACGACACGCTGGGCATCCCCATCGCGGGCCTCGGGCTCGTGTGGGGGCTCACCGCAGTGGGCCTCGCGGCGCTGTACCTCGCGTGGGCCAAGGCGGGGCGCTCCGTGCGTCCGGCGGCCAGCGGCCTGCGCCTGCTGGCGGTCGCGGGCGTCGTGTCCGTCGCCGTCTTCGCCACCGTCAGCGCCCGGGTGGGCGTGGTGTGCCCCACGTGCCTGGGCACCTACGTGCTGGTGCTCGCGTTCGCGGGCGTGGCGTGGCGCGGCCTGCCCGGGCCCTTCCTGCCCCAGGCGGGCGAGTGGGGCGACACGCTCAAGTGGACCGTGGGCCTCTGCGCCGTCGCGTTCGTGGCCATGCTGATGCCCGGCCGGGCCACGCCGCACGCGCAGAAGGCCGGCGCCTTCCTGCCGCCGGTGGCCTCCACCCAGACGCAGGACCCGTCCAGCGCCACGCCGCCCGCGCCCCCGCCGCCGGCCACGCTGGACGCGTTCCTCGCCAGCCTGCCGGCGGATCAGCTCCAGTTCCTGTCGGACGCGCTGGCCATGTACCGGGCGGCGCAGCCGAAGCTGGCGGCCTATCCGCCGCGCAACCTCTTCGGGCCGCCGGACGCGCCGGTGAAGGTGCTGGAGTGGACCGACAGCAAGTGCCCCCACTGCAAGGCGCTGGTGGAGGAGCTGGCCCTCATCAAGCAGCACGCCCCCAAGGGCATGCTGTCCGTGGAGGCGCGGCAGTTCCCGCTGGACGGCCAGTGCAACCCGGCCATCCCCAACCGCGGGCCGGACGCGCTCAGCGTGCGCTGCGCCGCGGCCCGGGCCACGGTGTGCCTGGAGGGCGCGAAGGACTTCTGGACGCTGCGCGAGAAGCTCTTCGCCGCGCAGGCCTTCCTGGACACCGACAAGGTGATGGAGATCGCCACCTCCGGCTCCGTGGCGCGCCCGCAGCTGGAGGCGTGCATGACGGCGCCGGAGACCATCGGGAAGCTGCGCCAGGACGTTGAATACGCCATGCGCTTCAACATCCAGGGCACGCCGCTGGTGCTGGTGAACGGCCGCGAGGTGCCGCCGTCCGCGCCGCTCATCTACGCGCTGGTGCTGGCGAGCGGCAACCCCGACGCCCCGGCCTTCAGCACCCTGCCGCCTCCGCGCTCGCGCGGCTCCGCCGGGGGCCACGAGGGCCACGCCCACCCGTAAGGGGCAGGGAGCCGAAGGACGCCATGGGCAAGCGCGACAAGAAGGACGAGGCCCCGCCGCCGGGGCCCTTCAACAACCCCTTCGCCGCCCTGTCCGCGCAGCGGGAAGCGCTGCCCGTGGGGCCACCCCCTCCTCCGTCCCGGCAGAAGCCGGAGCCCAAGGGCCCCGCGCGCGCCGTGGTGCGCATGGAGCGCAAGGGCCGGGGCGGCAAGGAGGTGACGGTGGTGGAGCAGCTGGGGCTGCCCGCGGCCCAGCTCGACACCTGGCTCAAGGCGCTCAAGGGCGGCCTGGGCTGCGGCGGCGTGGTGGAGGAGGACGCGCTGGTGTTGCAGGGCGACCAGCGCGAACGGCTTCCCGCGCTGCTGGAGGCGCGGGGCGTGCGCAAGGTCATCGTCGGCTGAAAACACGAAGGGGGCCGGAGGAAACCCTCCCGCCCCCTTCAAGCGCCGCGGGAAGGGACTACAGCGCGGCGATGATGGCGTCGGTGAACTCGCGCGTGGTGGCGCTGCCGCCCAGGTCGCCGGTGCGCACCTTCGACTCGCCGCCGTAGACCTTCTGGATGGCGTTGGCCATGCGCTGGGACGCCTCACGCAGGTCCAGCCACTCCAGCATCATCACCGCGGACATCATCAGCGCGGTGGGGTTCGCGATGCCCTTGCCCGCGATGTCCGGGGCGGTGCCGTGCACGGCCTCGAAGACGGCGGTGCGCTCGCCGATGTTGGCGCCCGGCACCATGCCCAGGCCGCCCACCAGGCCCGCGCACAGGTCGCTGACGATGTCGCCGTAGAGGTTCTCCAGCACCATCACGTCGAAGCGGGTCGGGTCCTTCACCAACTGCATGCAGAGGTTGTCGACGATGACCTCGTCGTAGGCGACCTCCGGGAACTCGCGGCTCACCTTGCGGCAGCAGTCCAGGAAGAGGCCGTCCGACAGCTTCATGATGTTCGCCTTGTGGATGGCGGACACCTTCTTGCGGCCGTTCTTCTTCGCGTACTCGAAGGCGAAGCGCGCGATGCGCGTGGAGGCCTTCTCCGTGATGACCTTGATGGCCTCCACGACGCCCGGCACCACGATGTGCTCCAGGCCCGCGTAGAGGTCCTCGGTGTTCTCACGGACCACCACCAGGTCCACGTTCTCGTAGCGCGTCTTGACGTTGGGGACGCTCTTCACCGGGCGCAGGGACGAGTACAGGTCCAGCCGCTTGCGCAGGCCCACGTTCGCGGACGGCAGGCCGCGCCCACGACGGTGCCGGTGGGGCCCTTGAGCGCCACGCCGCTGCGCAGCACCGCCTCCACCGTCTCGTGGGGCAGGTTGGTGCCGAATCTGGCCACGACCTCCGTGCCCGCGTCCTTGAACTCGAACTCCAGGGGGACCTTGAGGGCCTCCAGGACGCGGATGGTGGCCGCGGAGACCTCGGGACCGATGCCGTCGCCGTTGATGACCGTCACAGTGCGCGTGTTCGCCATGGGGGCGGTTCACACCACAAATCCGGGGGGGCCGGAAGGGCGAAAGCGGCCGGGATTCACCCCGGGGCATGGCCCCCATCAGCCCGGGCGGGCCGTCCGGCCGCCCCGCCGTTCCCCAGGCGGGTTCGGAGCCGGGGGTCAGCGG
>NZ_JBKGHJ010000234.1:0-13042 GCF_046520365.1 Corallococcus sp. 4LFB | reverse complement strand
CTGCGCCACCTCTTCCGGCGACATGGCCGTCTCCGGAGCCAGCGCCTCCACGGCGTGGCCCACGCGGCGGTAGGCGCCCAGGTACAGGTCGTCCTTGCGCGCCACGGCCAGGCAGAACAGCGGCACGCCCTCCGGCCCTCCAGCGCCACCGCCGCCAGCGACGACGCGCCGGCCACTTTCAGCCCCGTGGCGTACGCCAGCGCCTTCACCGTGGCCAGGCCGATGCGCAGGCCCGTGAACGACCCCGGCCCCAGGCCCACCGCCAGCCCCTCCAGGTCCTGGAGCTTCAGGCCGTGGCGCTGGAGCAGGTCCCCGACGACGCCCGGCAGCGCCTCGCTCTGCTTGTCGGGCGGAGGCACCACCACGTGCTCCACCGCGCGCACGTCCTCCCCCTGGCGTTCCACCAGGGCGAGCGACAGCGTCAGCGTGGAGGTGTCCAGCGCGAGCAACACGGGCGACATCCCTTCTTCTCGGTTCAAGACACTTCAGGCCGGAGCGGCCCAGAACTCCACCGGCACCCGCGACACGCGGTCGCCGCCGCACCGGTACAGCCGCACGCGCGCCAGGCCCTTGTCCAGCATGCCCAGCGCCTTCGCGGCGGCCTTCGACACGTCGATGATGCGGCCGTCCACGAAGGGGCCGCGGTCGTTGACGCGCACCTCCACCTGGCGGCCGTTCTCCATGTTCATCACCTTCACGCACGACCCGAAGCGCGCCGTGCGGTGCGCGGCGGTGAGGGCGTTCTGGTTGAACTTCTCCCCGCTGGCGGTGGGCCGGCCGTGGAGGCCCGGGCCGTAGAAGGACGCGATGCCTTCGCCCAGATAGTTGCGCGGCATCTTCTCCCGGCGCGTCACCTGGGTGCCGTCGTCACCGGAAGCAGCGGCCTGCGGCGGCTGGGGCCTGGCCGCGCGAGACGCGCAGCCAGCGAAGAATCCCATCCCCAGGAGCAGGAGCGCGGTCCGTCCTCGCATCATCACCTCGCTAGCGGGTCACGTCGTTGGTCACGGCCAGCAGCATCAGCAGGATGAGCAGCGCCAGGCCCACCATGTTCGCCACCTCGCGCACGCGCACGGGGATGGGGCGGCGGCGGACGCCCTCCCACGCCGCGGACAGCAGGTGGAAGCCGTCCAGCACCGGGATGGGCAAGAGGTTCATCACGCCCAGGTTGATGGAGATGATCGCCATCAGGTTGAGGAAGCTGTCCAGGCCCTGCTCGGCGCTCTTGGCGGCCAGCTGGTACATCATGATGGGGCCGCCAATCGTGCTGGGCGACACCTTGCCCACGAACAGCCCGCCCAGCACCTGCACCATCTGCCCGACGATTTTCGGGACGATGAGCGCGGCCTCCTTGAAGGCCTGCGCCGGGCCCAGGTCGATGGTCACCTTCTCCACCGGCGGCAGGTCCGCGCTGCTGAAGCTCCACGGGCGCACGCCGAACACCAGCGGGGCGCTCGTCTGGCCAAAGTCGTCGCGCGTCTTGAGCGGCGCCTGCGCCAGCTTCTCCGTGCGCTCGCCCTGGGCACCGCGCCACGTGAGCGTGAAGGGCTGGGCCTGCAGGCCGTTGAGCACCGTCGCCAGCTTGTTGAAGGACTTCAGCGGCGTGCCGTTGATGGCCACGATGCGGTCGCCCGGCTGGAGGCCCGCGCCCTCCGCCACGCTGCCCGGGGCCACGCTCGCCACGTAGAGGTCCACGGCCTCCGCGCCCAGCGCCGCCGCGCCCTCGCCGGCCTGACGCGGCAGCGTCACCTCCACGACCTCCGGGAGGCGGCCGGTGACGGCGCCCACGGCCACGGGGGCCAGGCGCGCCACGCGCAGCTTCAGGGGCGTGCCTTCCGGCACCTTGGCCACTTCCCGGTAGAGGGCGGCCTCGTCCTGCACGTGCACGCCGTTGACGGACAGCACGCGGTCGAAGCTGCGCAGGCCCGCGGCGGCCGCGGCGGACGTCGCCGGCACGCCCACCACCGGCGGCTGCGGGTAGGGGCTCACGCCAATCATCCCGCGCTCGACGGTGTCCACCGGGGACACCTCCGAGCTCTTCTCCGGCGTCACCTCCACCACCCGCTGCTGCCCCTCGCGCTCCAGGGTGACGGGCACGGGGCGGTTGAACTTGCCGACGAACGCGTCGCGCATGTCGTCGAAGGTGCGGACCGGCTCGCCCTCCACGGACAGGATGCGGTCCCCGGGGCGGATGCCCGCGGCGGCGGCGGCCATGTCCGGCGACACCATGCCCACGCGCGTGGACAGCGTCTCCTGGGGGCCCAGGAAGACGAAGAAGTAGACGAGGATGGGGAACAGCAGGTTGAAGGCCGGGCCCGCGAGGACGATGAGCCCGCGCTTCCAGGGCGGCTGCGCCAGGAAGCCGCGCGCCGCCTCTTCCGGCGGGAGCTCCTCGTGGGGCAGGTCCCCGGCCATCTTCACGAAGCCGCCCAGGGGCAAGAGCGCCACCTGGTACTCCGTCTCGCCCTTGGTGAAGCCGATGATCTTCGGCCCGAACCCGATGGAGAACTTGAGGACCTTCACCCCGCAGGCCTTGGCCACGAGGAAGTGGCCAAGCTCATGCACCGTCACGAGCACGCCCAGCAGGAGGATGAAGAACCCGAGGTTCTGGAGCATGGCCGGAAGAGTAATCGCGCCCCCTGGGACGGACAACGCACAACGCACGCCGCAAGGCGGGCGGGCAGGCGCGAAATCAGGCACTTACGGCAGCAGGTGCCTCACGAACTGCACATAGACGAACACCAGCGGCGCGTTGAAGATGAGCGCGTCGATGCGATCGAGCACGCCGCCGTGTCCGGGAATGAGCTTTCCGGAGTCCTTCACGCCGTAGGCGCGCTTGAGCATGGACTCGCACAGGTCGCCCACGGGGCCCAGCAGGCCGCCCAGGATGCCCAGCACCACACAGTCCCACACGGTGAAGATGGGGAAGAAGCCGAGCTTGGCGACGAACATGCCCAGCACGGAGCCGACCATGCCGCCGAAGAAGCCCTCCCACGTCTTGTTCGGGCTGACCGCCGGGTAGAGCTTGTGCTTCCCGAGGAAGCGCCCCGCGAAGTACGCCAGCGTGTCGTTGGCCCAGGTGATGGTCAGCGCGCAGATGACCCACGCGTGCCCTTCGCCGGGCAGCAGGCGCAGCGCGGACAGCGCGGTGAGGCCCACGGAGCCGTAGAGGAAGCCCGTGACGAGGTGCGCGGCCCGGGTGGGGGCCTCCGCGAGCGCGCCCCGGAACAGGTTGTAGATCCACGCGAAGAAGAAGAAGACGGACGTGAGCCAGAAGGCCGTCTCGCCGGTGCGCGCGGCGTCCCGCAGGGGGAGCAGCGGCATCACGAAGGCGAAGGCCATGCCCACCCACGCGGCGGCGCCCAGGCGCTTCTGCGTGATGAGGTAGTACTCCCCGGCGCACACGGCCGCGGCGGCGCCCAGGAGGATGGCGCTGTAGTACCCGCCCAGGAACAGCAGCAGGAGCACCAGCGGCAGCAGGGTGATGCCGGTGACAACGCGGATGAGGAGGTTCTTGTTCTTCTCGTTCACGCCTTGGCCCGCTGGGGGGTGTCGTCCCGGTTGACCTGGGCGGACGTCAGACCGAAGCGCCTCTCGCGGCCCTGGTACTGCGACAGGCAGCGCAGGAACTCCTCGGTGCGGAAGTCGGGCCACAGGGCGTCGGTGAAGCACAGCTCGGCGTACGCCAGTTGCCAGAGCAGGAAGTTGGAGATGCGCTGCTCGCCGCTGGTGCGGACGATGAGGTCCACCGGCGGCAGCCCGGCGGTCCACAGCCGCGACTCCAGGTCGTCGGCGTCCAGGTGCGCGGGGTCCAGCTCGCCGCGGGCGGCGGCCTGCGCCAGGTCGCGCGCGGCGCGCAGCAGCTCCTCGCGGCCGCCGTAGGAGAGCGCCAGGGTGAGCACCATGCCCGTGTTGTGGGCGGAGTCGGCCCGCAGGCGCTCCAGGGGCTCGCGCACGTAGCGGGGCAGCTTGTCCACCTCGCCAATGGCGTTGAGGCGGATGCCGTTGTCCAGGATCTCGGCGCGCTCGGATTCGAGGTACTCGCGCAAGAGCTCCATCAGCCCGGCGACCTCTTCCGGCGGGCGGGCCCAGTTCTGGGAGGAGAAGGCGTAGAGGGTGAGGGCCTGGACGCCCAGCCGACGGGCGGCGCGCGTCACTTCGCGAACGCTGACGCTGCCTTCGCGGTGACCCTCCAGGCGGGGCTGGCCGCGAAGCTCCGCCCAACGGCCGTTGCCATCCATGATGATGCCCACGTGGCGCGGGAGCGGCCGGGCCTTGACCTGGGCCTCGAGGGCGGTGGGCAACACGGTAAGAGGGCGATCCATGAAGCCGCGCACCCTAGCGGCGGCGCCGCGTCGCGTCCACGGGCGCGTGGCCGCCCGGTCCCTCTCCCCAGCCAGGCGGTCGTCCAGAGGGGGTGAACGGTTCATGAGGGGACATGAAAGCGACGAAGGTGGGCTTCCATGAGAACTCCTCATGGGTGGCCTTGCTCCTGGGTGCTCGGACGGCTGCTGGGGGCGTGAGTGTCCGGGGTCGGGGCGTCCGCTGCGTCTCAAGACATGTCTGCGTGTTTGACCGTGACGTGACGTGCTCCGTAGGATCCGCCCTCCCATGCCTCCCAAGGCCATTGGTCCCTACCGCGTGCTGGAGACGCTCGGCAGTGGCGGGGCCGGGACCGTCTATCGGGCCCTGGACCGCCGCAGCAACGACGAGGTCGCGCTGAAGCTCCTGTCGACGGGTGGCCCGTCGCTGGACGACCGCGCGGCACGCAGACTCGCGCGCGAATTCGAGACCCTGGCGGACCTGTCGCACCCCAACGTGGTGAAGGTCTTCGAGGCCGGTGTCCACGCGGGCCAGCCGTACCTGGCCATGGAGCTCATCGAGGGGCTCACGCTGCGCCACTACCTGGACGTGAGCTTCAGCGACCTGCACACGCCCACGCCCTCCTCGCGCGGCCCGCTCGCCATCCGCCGCACCGCGGACGACGACTTCGGCAGCGTCGACAGCCCGGACGAGGACGAGGACGACGACGTAGAGGACGACGGCACCTTCGACCTGAACGCCTTCGCGGAGGAAGCGCCCAGCGAGGACCTGGCCAGCTTCCACGGCGCCGAGGACGACTCGGACCCGGACGGGATGCGGGGGGTGGATCCGCGCCGCGCGGCCCCTCGCGCGCAGCCGCCCTCGCGCCCCGCCACGCCGAAGGTGGCGGACCTCAACCGTCCGGAGCGCATGGGCAAGCTGAAGGACGCCATGCTCCAGGTGTGCGAGGCGCTGGCGTACATCCACGGCCACGGGCTGGTGCACCGCGACCTGAAGCCGTCCAACATCATGGTGGACGACGACCGGCAGGTGCGGCTGATGGACTTCGGCCTGGCCAAGTTCCTCGCGGACGACGCGGGCATCACCGCGGACGGCAAGCTCGTGGGCACCTACCGGTACATGGCCCCGGAGCAGATTCTCGGGGAGCCGCTGGATGGGCGCTCGGACCTGTACAGCCTGGGCGTCATCCTGTACGAGCTGATGAGCGGGCGTCCGCCGTTCGACGCGAAAACGCCGCACGAGCTGTGGCGTCAGGTGCTGGAGACGGAACCCCCGCCGCTGCTCGCGCTCAACCTGCATGGCGACCCGCAGCTGGCGCGGGTGGCCCATCGCCTCATCCGCAAGGAGCCGGACGACCGGTTCCAGACGGCCGAGGAAGTGTACGAGGCCCTCTCCGAGTGACCACGACGACGACGCACACCCTCACCGTGGACGCCGCCAAGGCGGGCCAGCGGGTGGACCTGTTCGTGGGCGAGGCCCTGGGCCTGTCCCGCGCCCGCCTCAAGCGCCTCTTCGAGGAGGGCCAGGTGCGCGTGGACGGCCGCCCCGCGAAGAAGGGGCTCACCATCACCGAAGGCCAGAAGGTCACCGTGACGGTGGAGGAGGCCGTGCGCGAGGCCGTGCCCGACACGGACTTCCCGCTCGTCGTCCTGCACGAGGACCCTTCCCTGCTCTTCGTGGACAAGCCCGCCGGCCGGCCCTCGCACCCGCTGCAGCCGGGGGAGACGGGCACCGTCGCCAACGCCCTGGTGGCGCGCTACCCGGAGGTCGCGCAGGCGTCCCAGGACCCGCGCGAGGGCGGCCTGTGCCACCGGCTGGACGTGGAGACGTCCGGGGTGCTCGCCGTCGCCGCACGCGCGAGGCCTGGACGGCGGTGCGCGAGGCCTTCAGCAACCGTACGGTGGACAAGCGCTACCTCGCCCTGGTGACGGGCCCGCTGGCGGACGAGGGCGAGGTGGAGGTGCCGCTGCGCCACCACCCGCGCCACCCGGACCGCGTGGAGCCCGCCCCCTACGGCGCCGAGGACGCGCGCGAGGCGCTGTCCCACTTCCAGGTGCTGGCCCGCTCCGGGGACTACAGCCTCGTGGAGGTGCGCATCCTCACCGGCGTGCTGCACCAGGTGCGCGCGCACCTGGCGGGCGTGGGCGCGCCGCTCGTGGGGGACGCGCTCTACGGCGGCCGCGAGGCGCCGGAGTTGGGGCGGTTCTTCCTGCACGCCCGCTCGCTCACCGTGCCGCACCCGGTGACGAAGGAGCCCGTGAAGGTGGAGAGCCCGCTGCCGCCGGACCTGGTGGCGGAGCTTGCGCGGCACGGGCTGTCGTGGCCGGTGGCCGGCTAGTCCCCCATCACCTTGACGATGACGCGCTTGCGGCGCTGGCCGTCGAACTCCGCGTAGAAGCACTGCTGCCAGGGGCCCAGGTCCAGCTTGCCGGCGGTGACGGGAATCAGCACCTGATGGTGGACGAGCATGGACTTCAGGTGCGCGTCGCCGTTGTCCTCGCCGGTGCGGTGGTGGCGGTAGTCGGGGCCGGAGGGCGCCAGGTGCTGGAGCCAGTCCCAGATGTCCTCGTGGAGGCCGGGCTCGTCGTCGTTGACGAAGACGCCCGCGGTGATGTGCATGGCGGACACCAGCACCATGCCCTCCTGGATGCCGCTCTTCTTCACCAGGGCCGCCACGGTGTCCGTGAGGCGCACCAGCTCCCGGCGGGCCTTCGTCTCGAACCAGAGGTATTCGGTGAGGGTCTTCATGGGTCGCACTGTCAGAGGGGGCCACTAGAGTGACTCACGCCATGCGAGCCATCCTCCACGTGGACATGGACGCCTTCTATGCGTCCGTCGAGCAGCGCGACAACCCGTCCCTCCGGGGCAAGCCGGTCATCGTTGGCGGGCATGCACAGCGCGGCGTGGTGGTGGCCGCGTCCTACGAGGTGCGCCCCTTCGGCGTGAAGAGCGCGATGCCCATGGCCAGGGCGGTGAAGCAGGCGCCGCACGCCATCGTGGTGAAGCCGCGCTTCTCCGCGTACGCGGAGGCCAGCGAGCAGGTGTTCGCCATCTTCGAGCGGTACACGCCGCTGATTGAACCCCTGTCGCTGGACGAGGCCTTCCTGGACGTCACGGCGTCGGTGGGGCTGTTCGGCGCGGCGGCGGACATCGCGAAGCGGATCCGCCAGGAGATCGCCCACGAGCTGAAGCTGCCGGCGTCCGCGGGCATCGCCACGGCGAAGTTCGTGGCGAAGATCGCCTCCGACCTGGCGAAGCCCAACGGCCAGCGCGAGGTGCGGCCGGAGGAGACGGTGGCCTTCCTGGCGGGGCTGCCGGTGTCGCGGCTGTGGGGCGTGGGGCCCAAGACGGAAGAGGCGATGAAGCGCGCGGGGCTCTCCACGATTGGTGACGTGGCGACGCGGGACGTGGCGTGGCTGGAGGAGCGCTTTGGCGCGGCGAGCGCGAAGCACCTGTGGGAGCTGTCGCACGGCATCGACGCGCGCGACGTGGTGCCGGACCGGGCGGCCAAGAGCGTGGGCGCGGAGGACACGTTCGAGGAGGACCTGACGGGCGTGGAGGTGCTCAAGCCGCACGTGCACGCGCAGGCCCTGCGGGTGGCAAGGCGGCTGCGGCGCGCGGCGCTGAAGGGGCGCGTGGTGCAGCTCAAGCTGAAGTTCGCGGACTTCACGCTCATCACCCGGCGCACCACGCTGCGAGAGGCGACGGACGACGGGCAGGTCATCTACCGCGCGGCGCTGGAGCTGCTGGAGCGCGCCCACGAGGGCAAGGCCCTGCGGCTCACGGGCGTGAGCGTGCAGTTGGACGAGGACGAGGCGCAGCTGGGCCTGTTCCCGGCGGCGGCGCCGAAGTCGTCGAAGCTGAACGAGGCGATGGACCGCATCGCGGCGCGCTTCGGCAGCAAGGCCATCACCATGGCGGACATCGCCGGGGCGGAGGCGCCGGATGACGACGACCCGCGCTCCGAGCGGCCCCTTGAAAGGCCGAAGCGCTAGCACGTCGCGGACACGACAAGGGCCGGAGCACCGGAGCGCTCCAGCCCTTTCGCTTCAGCAGTCCCGCGGGAGCACTACCCCTCGCTGGCGTCGGAACCGGAGGAGGGGCCCGAACCGCCGCCCTCTCCGCTCCCCGTTGCCACGGCGGCGGCGGCGGCGACGGCGCTTGCGGCGGGGCCGTCCGCGTCCCTCCGCTGTTCGCACCGGCGCGCGGCGGCGGCACCTCTCCAGACTGCCAGGCCTCCAGCGCCTCACGGCCCTCGCCCGTGGCCTCCACCGTCATCGTGAAGACGGCCAGCGCCTCGTTGAAGAGCGGGTGGCGGCGGAAGGCGCCCGTCTTGCGGCGGCGCTCCCCGGTCAGCGTGCGCTGCATCAGCAGCAGCATGCGGCAGCGCTCGGCGATGCGGCGCGGCAGCCGGGCGGACTCCACGAAGCCGGCCAGCAGGTCCTCGATGACGCGCGACACGGACGCGCGGCCCTCGTCCTGCGAGTCGTCCGGCGGCGGCTGCGCGCGGCTGATGGGCACCAGCAACGTCGCCAGCAGGATGGCGTCGTCCAGCACCTCACCCGCGGACACGCGCTTATCCAGCGCCTGCGCGAAGGCGTAGAAGGTCTTCTCCCCTTCCTTGCCGTGCTCGCGCAGGTACGCGTCCACCGGCGGGAGAAGAATCTTCAGCGCGTCCAGCGCCGCCAGCAGCTTCAGCGCCGGGGCGGACACGCCGCCGCGGATGAGCCGGAACGTCTCCTCCAGCAGGCGCGCGGGCGCGCAGCGCGGCAGGTCCTCCACCGCGCCCTCCATCGCCGCGTACGTGCGCGACTCGATGTCCAGGTCCAGCTTCGCCGCGAAGCGCACCGCGCGCAGGATGCGCACCGGGTCCTCGCGCATGCGGATCTCCGGGTCGCCAATCGTCCGGATGAAGCGCTCATCCAGGTCGCGCCGGCCGCGCACGTAGTCGATGACCCGGCCTTCGGCCGCGTCGTAGAACAGGCCGTTGATGGTGAAGTCGCGGCGGCGCGCGTCCTGCTGCGCGGTGCCGAAGACGTTGTCGTGGGTGATGAGCAGGTCCTCGCCGGACTGCCCGTCTTCCGAGCCCGGCGCGCCCGGCGCGCCCGCCGCCGGCTCCAGCTCCGTCGGGTTCGCGCGGAAGGTGGACACCTCCACGATCTTCCCGCCCTTGAAATAGACGTGCGCCAGCCGGAAGCGCCTTCCGATGAGCCGGCAGTTGCGGAAGATGGCGCGCACCTCGCCCGGGTGGGCGCTGGTGGCCACGTCGAAGTCCTTGGGCTTCTTGCCCAGCAGCAGGTCGCGCACGCAGCCACCCACCAGGTACGCCTGGTGCCCGTGCTGGTGCAGCCGCAGCACCACCTTGAGCGCGTCCGGATCCATCTCGTCCGGGTCGATCTCCGCCGGCTCGCCCGTGCGCGTGGTGGTGGGCGCCTGCAGCTCCGGCTCGTTCGCGGCGGGCTCCGGCTCCGGCTCCAGGATGACGGCCTCGGGCTCCTCGGCTTCGTCACCCGCCTCTGCGGCGGCCTGCGCGTCCTCCGCCTCCGCGGCCTTCAGGGCCTCGGTGGCGGCCCGGATTTCGTCGCTGACCTCGGGGCCGGCGTCCTCGGCGTCGTCATCGTCGTCGAACCCGTCGTCCTCTCCCGCGTCCGCGGAATCGGGGGGCTCGGAAGGGGCCTCGGAGGCCCGGGAAGGGGTTTCGTGCTCGCTGGGGCGCTCGGCGGAGTCCGCGGGCGCCTGGGCCTCGGGGCGCTCGGGGCGCTCCTCGGGGCCTGTCAGGTCCAGGGGGGAAGACATGGGAAGAACCTCGCGCGCGGACCCGGATGCCTCGGCCGCTGCCGCCTCGAAGGAGGCCTCTCCGCGCGCGTCGTCTCCGGGCGCGGCTGGCAGCGTTCCGCCATGGGGCGGGAAATGGGTCGGGTCTCGCGTCATTCGCCTCGGAAGGGCAGCCGTCTAGCACGCATCCTCCCACCCATGGGGGTCGCGCTTAAGGACATTCTTCAGGGACGCCGGAGGTTCCTCATGGCCCCCCCGCCTGCCCTCCGTGCGCCCGCTGCCCGGCGAAGGCGCTTCCACTGGACAACACCCCGCCCACCCCATCCAGGGCCAGGGCCGGGCGTTCCAGGAGTTCGAGCCGCTGGACGGGCCCCAGTGCAGCCGGACAGGCAGTCACCCGGGCCCGGGGCGGCCGGGGCCAGGGACTCAGGACTGCGGCTTAAGCGTGCGTCCCTTGTGGGTCCGGGGCAGCGCGTGGGAGATGAGCGACACGTAGTCCACCGCCTGCACGCGCGGTGGGGGCGGCTGCGTGCCCAGCGCGGCCAGGCGCTTGCTGAACGCGGCCAGGATGTCCGGCACGGGCCGCATCGCCTTGAGCAGCGCGTTGGGCCCTCCATCGCCTGCGACAGCGCGATGGCCGCCTGCTGCAGCGGCAGTCCGCGCCGGAGCAGGTCCTGGAACGAGTTCGACAGCGTGATGATGTTGTGCCCCGCCGTCTGCACCATCTCCACGGCGATTTTCAGCACCTGCGGCGCCGTGAGGTGGCCGTCCGCCAGCAGCACCAGCGCCGCCTGGAAGTAGTTGAAGATGGGCACCACGCGCGGGCCGTAGGGCGTGAAGTGCGCGGGCGGCGTCAGCCGGTCCAGGTGGATGAAGATGCGCCGCACGGGGTCCGCGATGGGGATCTTCTTCCACGCCTCGTGCACCCGCGCGGCGTCGTCCGGGTACACCCCGCCCGCCTCCAGCACCTGGGACAGCACGCGCTCGTCCACGCGCCCCGCGATGAGGTCCGCGTAGAGCGAGTAGATGAACGCGTCCGCCTCCGCGTCGTCCCCGAAGAGGACCTCCTCCGCCTCCACCGGCGCGTTGACGCGGCTCTCCAGGATGGCGGGCAGCTTGTAGCCCACCTGTCCCCGGAGCGCCCGGAAGCGCCCGCGCAGCAGGTTGCCCACGTTGTCCTTGAGCACGAACTCGTCCCACTGGACGCCGTCCAGCTTGAGCTTCTCCTCCAGCACCGCGCGCATCTGCTTGGGGCTGCCGGACACGATGCACAGCCGCGAGTCCCCCTGCTCCGCCAGCTCGCGGATGAGGGCGGACGCCCCCGGCACGGCGACCTTCTCATGGGCCTTCTGGAAGGCGGTGCGGAACAGGTCGCGCAACGACTCGAAGTCCGTCTGAAGGTACGTCTTGTCCAGGTCCCACCGGTAGATGCGGCGCGGCGGAGGCGGGTCGATGCGGTCCGGCAGGCTCACTTCGCCAGGCCCTCCTGGATGGCGGTGCCCAGCTCGTTCGCTACCGCCTTCGCCGCCACCTTGCCCGCGTTCGCGATGGCGCGCGCCCTGGAGCGGCCGTGCGCCTTGATGAAGATGCGGTCGAACCCGAGGATGGGCGCGCCGCCGTACTGCTCCCAGTCCGTGATGTCCTTGAGCCGCTCGATGCCGGAGGACAGCATGGCCAGGCCCGCGCGCCAGCGCAGGCTCTCCTTGTAGGCGTACTGGGCCAGCTCCATCACCGTGTCGTGCACGCCCTCCAGCATCTTCAGGCACACGTTGCCCACGAAGCCGTCCGTGACGATGACGTCCACCGTGCCGCGCGGGATGTCGATGCCCTCCACGTTGCCCGTGAAGTTGAGCCCCGGCATCTGCGACAGCCGCTGGTGCGCCTCCACCACGCGGGGCGGGCCCTTCTGCGGCTCCACGCCGTTGGAGAGCAGCGCCACCTTGGGCCGCTCGTTGCGGGAGATGATGCGCGCGTAGGCGCTGCCCATGACGGCGAACGCCACCAGGTCCTCCGCGGTGGCCTCCACCGTGGCGCCCACGTCGAGGATGAGGCTGAAGGGGTCCTGCTTCGCGCCGCGCACGCCCCGCGTCGGGTACACCGTGGCCAGGGCCGCGCGGCGCACGCCGGGAATCAACTGGAAGTGGCGCTTGCACGCGAGCACGCCCGCGCCCGTGTTGCCCGCGGAGACGAGCGCATGCGCCTCCCCTTCCGCCACCAGCCGGGCGGCCACCGCGACGGAGGACTCGGGCTTGCGCGCCAGGGCCTCGCCGGGCTTCTCGTCCATGCCCACGTAGTCGCCCGCGTGGTGCACGGAGATGCGCTCCCCGTTGTGCTTGATGCCCGCCAGGGCCTCGTCGATGACCGGCCGGTCCCCCACGAGCAGCGCGTGGATGTGCGGAGACTCCAGCGAGAGCTGGGCGGCGCCTCGCACCACCTCCGCCGGGCCGTGATCGCTCCCCATCACGTCGAACGCGATGGTGATGTGCTGCGGCTTGCCCACCATGGTCCCCATCCTATGAGCTTTGCTCCGCGCCCGCTCCGGACATTCGCACCTGTGTCACCAGGGACAGTGCCAAAAGTCCACCCAGCGCCACCAGCACCGCGCCCGTCCCGTAGGGGGCCGTCGGCCCAGCCGGGTGAAGAGCAGCCCGCCCAGCGCGGGGCCCACGATGCGGCCCAGCGACCCGGACGCTTGATACGCCCCCAGCACCGCCCCCTGCCGCTCGGACGGCGCATGCAGGGACACCAGCGCGGACAGGCACGGCGTCACCAGCGCGGAGCCCACCGCCAGAAGGCCCATCACCGGGAAGAGCCACCCGTACGACGGCGCCACGGGCAGCAGCGCCAGCCCCGCCGCCGTCAGCCCGAAGCCCACCACGGCCACCGGGGCCTCCCGCCCTCCCCTGCCCCCCGGGCCACCGGACGCCGCATGGCCGGACGCGCCATG
>NZ_JBKGHJ010000233.1:0-13049 GCF_046520365.1 Corallococcus sp. 4LFB | reverse complement strand
TGCTGCCGGGCCTGCGCGCCAGCCCCGCCACCGCCAGCGTCCGGGCGTCCGTGCGCGCGCAGAGGTCCGTGACCAGCGCGGACACGGCGGCGCACTTGAGCTCCGTCACCGCCGCGCCATCCAGCAGCGCGAGCAGCTCCCCCGTATGCGTGGAGAACGCCGCCACCACGCCGTTCATGGTGGGCAGCGGATCCGTCGCGGCCCGCTCGAAGAGGGTCGCGACCTTGTTGATGTAGAGGCCCAGTTGCTCCGACACGGCCGGCATCGACACGAACGCGGCGTGCTGGGTGGCGGAGGGGACCGCGACGCGCAGCGGGACCTGCACCCGCTCATGCAGGCCCTCCGTGAGCGCCGCCTCCAGCTCGCGCACGAGCCGGGGCAGGTTTCCGTGCGCGGAGACGACGTCGTGGGGCAGGAAGGCAGCCATCGCGTGCTCCTCCGCCTACAGCGTCGCGAGGACTTCCTTCAGGTGGCCGATGAACGCCTGCACCTGCTCCGTGGGCAGGTCTCCGCGCAGCATGAGCCGGATGCCCGCCTTGCCCACCGGCACGATGGGGAAGAAGACCGCGGAGGTATAGAAGCCGCGCTTGTAGAGCTCGCGCGACAGCTTCACGGCCTTGTCCTGCTCGCCCACCTCCACGACCTTGATGTGCAGCCCGTCGCCGCGCTGCGCGGTCTGGATGTGCTCGTCGAACAGCGCGATGTTCCGGCGCAGCTGCTCCTGTCGCTTCGCCAGCTCCGGGCTGCGGTGCACCTTGATGCTCCCCATGGAGGTGCCGATGGCCGCCGTCCGCAGGCTCTGGGACCAGCCCATGGGGCCCGTCCGGTAGAGGAATTCGTGGTGCCTGCGGGAGCCGAGCATCGCGATGCCGCCCGTGCTGCCGAACGCCTTGGCGATGGAGGCGATGATGACCGTCCGGTCGTTCATCTCCCGCAGCCGGGAGCGGATGTAGCCCTCGCCGTTCTTGCCCTGCGTGGAGAGCGAGTGCGAGTCGTCGATGTAGAGGAAGAGGCCGTACTTCTCCTGGAGCGTGAGCAGCGCCGGGAGGTCCGTCGCGCCGCCGGTGGAGTACACGCCGTCGCAGACGTAGGCCACGCGCGGGTACTTCCGGCAGACGTCCTCCAGGTAGTTCATGTCGTTGTGCGGGGCGTTCAGCACCAGCGTCTCGTCGGCGACGATGGGCTTCACGAACGCCATGGAGAAGTGCGCGAACTTGTCGAACACCATCACCAGGGGCTCGCTGTCCGTCAGGTGGCCGGACCCCAGCACGGGGAGGATGGCCGCCGTGAGCGCGCTGGACGTGACGGCCGGCAGCACGGGCCCTCCGAAGAGGTCCGCCAGCTGCTCCTCCAGCTCCTCCATCAGGCCCAGCCGGATGCGGAACTCCGCCATGGACAGGCCGGTGATGCCCGCGCTCCTCAGCGCGTCGATGCCGCCCTGGATGACGTCCGGGTGGCTGTTGAGCCCCAGGTAGGAGCAGGAGCACAGGTTGGCGAACTCGTGCCCGGTGTCCACCTCGCGCATGCGGTTCTGGCCGCCCACGGCCTCCACGCGGATGTTCAGCATGTGCGCGTCCCGGGCCACGGCCCAGGCGCTCTCGCTGGCGGGGATCATCTTCTGGTTGTTGCGGTGCAGGTGGGGACCCATCACCGCGTCGCTGGGCGTCGTCACTTCCGCGCTCCTGTCTTTTCCATCACGAACTGGCCAATGCGCTGCAGGGCCTCACGGCCGCTGGTGAGGCGGTGGAAGTGCAGGTGCCAGACGTGGACCATGTCGGGCCACTCCTCGAACGTGACGTCCACGCCCTGGGCCTGGGCCTTCTTCGCCATCGCCTGCGAGTCGCTGAAGAGCAGCTCCCGCTCGCCCACCTGGATGAGCAGGGGCGGGAAGCCGGTGAGGTCCGCGTGGATGGGGGAGATGGTGGGCTGCCGCGGGTCCTGCCCGTTGAGGTAGTGCCGGGCGACCTCCTCCACCACCTTGCGCTGCACCAGCGCGTCCGCCTTCTCACGCGACTCGTAGCTCTCCCCCTGGATGCCCAGGTCGAACCAGGAGGAGATGCACACCAGGGCCCCCGCGAGCGGGAGGCCCTTGGCCCGGGCGTGGACCTGCATGGAGACCACCAGGCCGCCGCCCGCCGAGTCTCCGGCGATGGAGATGCGGCCGGGCGCGAACCCCTGCTCCAGCAGCCAGCGGTACGCGGTGGTCGCGTCGTCCAGCGCGGCCGGTAGGGGTGCTCCGGGGCCCGGCGGTAGTCGAGCTGGAGCACCCGGCAGCGCGCCTGCCGCGCCAGCTCCGCAGCCATGTGGCCATGGCTCACCAGCGAGCCGAAGACGAACCCGCCGCCGTGCAGGAAGAGGAGGGCGCGGTCCGGGTCGCACTCCGGCGGCGTGAGCCACTGGGCGCGAACGCCGTTCACGTTGACGGGCGCCACGCCGATGTCCCGGGCGATGGGCAGCCCGAGCGAATCGTAGTGGACCCGCGCCGCCTCGTAGCCGTCCGGCCAGGGCCGGGCGTCCAGGTACGCGAGCAGCTCCTTCATCTCCGCCGCGTTGCGCTCCGCGTGCTGTCGCGTGGTCATTCCCGCACCTCGATGATGTTCGGGTAGGGGTTGAGCTCGCCGCGGACGAAGCGGGTGATGTTGGCGTCCTCCTTGTGGTTCGACGCCTTCTCCAGCGACAGGCCGTAGTAGTCGTACCAGCGCTTGAGGTCGTCGGAGCCCGCGACCTGGTACTCGACGTGGCGGATGGGGCGCTTCGCGGCCTTGCTCGCGTCGGTGAGGGACGGCTGGGTGGCGGCGTGGGCGAGTCCGCCCACCACCTCGTTGTGGAGGACGATCATCACGATGTCGTTCTCCAGGTCGAGCTTCAGCGCGAACGAGTAGTCGCGCAGGATCTCCTCCGAGAACTCCGCCTTCACCGCGACGTTGTAGTTGTTGGGGATGTTCTCGATGAGCGCCCGGGGGTCCAGGCCCTTGTCCTGGCAGAAGCGGCGCGTGTCGCAGATCATCGGCATGCCGCCGCTGATGTTCTGGTTGGGCCCGTAGAGGTTCGCGATGAACGGCGTCGCCGAGTCGAAGTGGACGCACTTCGTCGTCACGAACTCGCGGCTCTCCGTGTGGTCGCTGTTGGGCGTGAAGTTCCGGTTCTTGTTGAAGCCGTCCACGTCCATCTTGGCGACGCGGTCGTAGGCGACGGGCGTGGGGCTGTAGCGCGACAGGTCGAAGCGCGGCGCGATGGCCCGGAAGATGCCCTCCAGGTAGTCCCGGGCCAGCGCGGCGCCGGACTCGGTATGCAGGTCCAGCCCGCGCGCGGCCAGCAGCTTGTTCACGCCGTACACCACCGCGAACCCGTTCTTCTTCTCCACGGCCTCCACCACGGCGTCGAGCAGCGCGGCGTCGGGAGCAGCCGAGCGGCCTTCACCCAGGTCCGCGGGGAAGGTGGAGACATTGATGAACGAATCCTTGATACGGCTCGGATCGATTCTTTTCATGGGCTGTCCAGGGGATGAGGGGAATGGGCGGCAGCCGATTGGCAGGCAATGGGCCGCGATGTCTGTCTTGATATACCGATCGGAAAGTCTGGCGTCAATCCACCCTGGTTTTGGTCGGTCGAGACAGCCTTTGAGGGCTCGGGACGGAGCGCGCCACTTGAAACAATATCACCGCTCCAGGGGTCCGGGAACGACGCTCCCAGGAGGGCGGCGGGTCTCCGTGAGGGCAACCCCTTGCATGCGTAGGGTAGGATCCCGCTGACGCCGTCGCATGTCGGCCTGGATGTATGTGATTTGGCTGGTCGTGGACCTGGGCGGGGCGGATCCTTACATTGTCTGGCAATGTTGAAAGGACACCTGGATGGGATCGCGCCGGTGGCGATCTCTGGTTTTGCGTTTGCCTTGCCGGGCGCTCGCACACTCGATGAACTGGCGGAAGTGCTGCACGGGGGAAAGACGACGTATGGCCAGTGGCCCGAGGAGCGCATTCCCCGGGCCCTGTATCTGGACCCCACGGCGGCCGTGGGCGCGGCCCGGACGTCCACGCTGCTGGGTGGGGTCGTTGGAGCGCGCGAGCTATCAGTGGTGGAGACGGCGCACCGGGCCCTGGCCTCGGCGGGCCTTGCTCCCGGCTCGCTTGGCGGGCAGCCCGTCCCGGTCTTCCTCGCGCACTCACGCGGGGGTGGGCATGGGCTCTACGACGCCGCGGTGCTGGCCGTGGCGGGCCAGCTCCAGCCGTACCTGGTGCACGGCGCGCATCCGAACGAGTTCTCCCATCAGGAGCTGACGGACCTCACCCGGAAGGTGCGCCAGTCGCTCCGGGAGTCGTTCGGGCCCGACTTCGTGGAGGACCCGAGGGAGCGCGCCACGCACCGGCTGGCGAGCGCCATCGCGGAGGCGCTGGGGACCACGGAGAAGGCGCTGCTGGTGGACGGGAACTGCACCGGCGGTCTGGCCTCGATTGAGCTGGCGGCGCGGGAGCTGGCGAAGGGGGCGCCGTGGGCCATCGCGGGGGCGCTGTCCTACGTCGACACGGTCAACCAGGTCCTCTATTCGAACTCACGCCTCCTGTCGTCCGAGGGCTGCTTCCCGTTCGCCCAGAAGGGCAACGGAACGGTCATCTCCGACGGCGTGGTGCTGCTGGTGCTCACGAGCCTGGAGCGGGCCACCCATGAGCGCCTCCCCATCCACGGGGTGATCCGCGGCGTCGGTGGGGCGAACGACGGCGCGGCCGAAGGGTACATGCTGGTCCCGAACCCGCGCGGCCACGAGCTGGCGGTCCGGCGTGCGCTCGAGCAGGCAGGCGTGGCGCCCCGGGAGCTGGGCGTGATCCTCGCGCACGGCACGGGCACGCGGGCCGGGGACGCGGTGGAGGCGAAGGTCTTTGACCGGGCCCTGAAGTCGCACGGAGAGGCCGCCCAACCCGCGTCGCCGGTGCCCGTCATGTCCATCAAGGGGAACCTGGGACATGCGAAGGAGGCGTCGGGGCTGGCGAACCTGATCGCGCTGCTCGCCCTGTTCGAGTCCGGGGGCATCCCGGGACCGGTGCACGGGGACAAGCCCCGGAGCCTGCTCGAACCGGGAGGCCTCATCGAGGTCGAGAAGACCGCCCGGTCCTGGCCGGCGGGCGAGCAACCGCGCATCGGAGGCGTCAGCGCCATCGCGAGCGGAGGCCAGAACTACCACGCGGTGGTGGAGGACCGGCCTTCGCCCGCGCGAGCCCAGGCGCTGCTGCGGGGCACACGGAAGCGCCTGGCGAGAGGGGACGAGCCCATCGCCATCGTGGGCATGGCGGGAGCGTTCGCGGAGGCCCCGGACCTCGCCACGCTGTGGACGAACCTGCTGCAGGGCCGCCGCGCGTTCCGGAGGCTGCCGTTCGGACCTGGAGCGCCGCTGGACCTGGACGCACACCGGTTCGCGGGCAGCGCCAGCCAGTACGATGAGCGTCCCGCCGACATCCTCCGGCATGATCCGCTCCACTACCTGCTGGTGGACCTGGCGCGGAGCGCGGCCTCCAAGGTCTGCATCGAACGGGGAAGCAACATCCCGGTGGTCGTCTCCGCGGAGCACTGCAGCGAGTACGGCCTGCGCCAGGTCGCCGCGGCGCGGCTGCCGGAGCTCGAGGAGCACCTTCAGCGCGTGCTGCGCGAGACGGGCAAGGACCCCAAGGGGGTGGCCCGCACCGTGCGCGCGGCGATGAAGCGCCTGTCAGGCGACCTGCCGGAGCTGTGGGCCGGAAGCCTGTTCAACCTGTCGCCCAGCTTCATGGCGGCGAGGATTGCCCGGGCCTTCGACCTGAACGGACCGACCTGCGCCATCGAGGCGGGAGGCGCGGCGGCCTCCATGGGCGGACTGGAGGTCGCCTGCGGGCGGCTCGCGTCGCGAGAGGCGGACGCGGTCTTCTGGGCGACGGCGGACATGCGGCTCGGAGTCACGCGCATGGCGGACGAGGGCACGCTGGGGCTGCTGTCCCGCCGGGACGCGCCAACGGCGCTCGACGCATCCTCCGACGGATATCTGCCCGGTGAAGGCGCGACGGTGTGCGTGCTGCGGCGCTTGTCGGATGCGCAGGAACGAGGCGAGCCGGTGCTCGGGATCATCCGGGCGATGGGGAGCGCGTTCGGGACACCTCAGGACCCCGGGCTCGTCTCCGAGTCCGCGATGAGTCTGGCCATCCGGCGTGCGTGGTCGCGGTGTGACGTGTCGGCGGATGCGCTCGCCTTCGTGGAGTGCTTCGGCAGTGGTCATCCCGCCAGCGACTACGCGGAGCTCGCCGCGCTGGGACGGACCCTCGCCACCGCGCGAGCCCGGCCGCTTCCCATCGGCGCGGTCATGCCGAACATCGGCCACACCGGAGCCGCCGCTGGAGCCGCGAGCCTGATGAAGGCGCTGTTCACGTTGGCCGCGAAGCGAGTGCCCGCGACGGTGGGAGTGACAACCCCGCTCGTCGGTGCAGCCGACAACCTGCGAGTCGTCACGGAGCCGCACGAACTGAAGGACGCGCGCTTCGCAGGCGTCAACGCGGCGGGAAGCGGCGGCACCCACTACCACGTCGTGCTCGAAGCCGGCCCCGACCTCCAGGTTCCGGGACCATGAGTCTCCACCCGAACGTGAAGCGAGCGTGCAGCCTGATCCACGCGGAGATGAAGCGCCATGCGTGGACTTCCACGACGAAGCTTGCGGCGAACCACCCATGACCCTTCACCCGAACATGAAGAGAGCGGGTGGCCTGACCCATGCGGGGATGGAGCGCCATGCGTGGACTTCCACGACAACGCTCGCAGGGAACCACCCATGAGCCTCCAACATGAGGACGTCCTCGCGCAGCTGGCGAGGGACCTCCATGAACGGATTCCGATGACGAAGTTCCTCGGGATCCGCCTCGAGGAGTTCGAGCCCGGCCGCATCGTGCTCGCGGCGCCGCTGGGCCCTTCGTTGAATCACCGGGGGACGGCGTTCGGTCCGGGGGTGTTCACCTCGGCGGGGCTCGCCCCGTGGCTGTTGCTCGTGCGGGCGGCGTGGGCGGAGCGGCTCGCCGTGCAGATCCTGCTGCGCCGCTGTGAGTTCGCCATCCACCGGCCCATCGCTTGCGACTACCGGGCCCGCTGTGAGGCGTTGCCCTCACTGGAGGCCGACACGCTCCGTCAGGGAGGCAAGGTGCGGCTCACGGCCACGTCGCAGGTCTTCATCGACGAGGGCGCAGCCGCCGCGACCTACACGGCGCACTTCACGTTGATCGGTTCCTCGGGGGCAGGGGAGGGGGACCTGGCATTGCCCTTTCCGGAGGCGTGGCGGACATGATCTACCGCAAGCTCGGCGGCATCGACGTATCGGTCTTCGCCCTGGGCGCGGCCAACTTCGGGGGTATCGGAAGCTCCCGGAAGCTGCTCGGCCAGGGAGAGACCGAAGCCGAAGCACATGCGCTCCTGGACCGCGCGGTGGCGCTGGGGATCAACCTCATCGACACGGCGGGCACCTACGCGGACGGAGCCAGCGAAGCCATCATCGGCGCATGGCTGGCGTCTCGCGGTGCCGCCATGCGGGACCGGGTGCTCATCTCGTCCAAGGTGGGCCTGCGCGGGGGACTCGGGCGGGAGCACGTGTTCTCGGAGGTGGACCGCTCGCTCGCGCGGCTTCGCATCGACACGCTCGACTTCTACCTGTCGCACGTGCCCGACCCCGCGACGCCGTGGGACGACGTCCTCGAGACCTTCCAGTCCCTCGTGAGGGCAGGGAAGGTCCGTCGCTTCGGCTTGTCGAACGTCGCCGCGAGCGACCTCTGGCGCTGCGCGGCTCCACGCTCCGGTGGCCCGGTGGGGTTCGGCTGGGTCCAGAACCGCTTCAACCTGCTCGAACAGGACGACGCGCGGAACGGCGTGCTGGAGGCCTGCGCGAAGCTGGGACTCCAGTACACGCCCTATTCACCGCTGGCGGGCGGCCTGCTGAGCGGCAGGTACGCCATCGCGGGGGAGATTCCAGCGGGCACGCGCATCGGCCAGCGCCGGGACCTCTACGCGAAGGCCTGGACCCCGGAGAACGCGGCCCGGGTCGAACACCTGAAGGCGCAGGCCTCCGCCCACGCGCTGTCCCCGTCAGGCCTCGCCACCTGGTGGCTGGTGCACTGCCCGTTCGTGACGTCGATCCTCGTCGGCGCGCGCAACCCGGAGCAGCTCGAACAGCTGGTGACCGGGGCATTGAGCCTGCCCGCGAACGACGACCTCTGGCGAAGCCTCACCGCCACTTCCACCCAGGAGCCATGACGTGCGAGCGATTGTCTGCCGGACGTGGGGCGGGCCCGAGCAGCTCACCCTCACCGAGGTCCCCGAGCCTGTTCCGAAGCCCGACGAGGTGAAGATCGACGTGCACGCCTGCAGCGTGAACTTCGCCGACCTCCTCATGGTTGGCGGGACCTATCAGACCCGGCCCGAGCTGCCCTTCGTTCCGGGCCTGGAGGCCGCAGGCACCCTCGCCAGCGCCCCCGACGGCTCGGGCTTCAAGCCCGGGGACCGCGTCGTGGCCATCCTCTGGCACGGAGGCTACGCCGAGCAGGCCGTGGCCTCCGTCCAGGAGACGTTCCTGCTGCCAGCGGGAGTCTCGTTCGAAGTCGCCGCCGCGTTGACCAGCGCCTACGTGAGCACCGCCCTGGCGCTGATCCGCGTCGCCCACCTGAAGCCTTCGGAGGTGCTCCTCGTACTCGGCGCCAGCGGAGGCGTGGGGCTCGCGGCGGTGCAGCTGGGCAAGGCGCTGGGCGCCAGGGTCATCGCGGTCGCGAGCACACCGGCCAGGCGCCTCATCGCGCTCGAAGCCGGAGCGGACCGGGCCTTCAGCTCCGCTGACGATGACTGGAAGGATCAGGTCCTCGCCGCCGCGGGGCCCGCGGGCGTGAGCGTCTGCTTCGATCCGGTGGGCGGCCCGCTCTTCGACCCGGCGCTCTCGACGCTGGGCTGGGGCGGCCGCTACGTGCTCGTGGGCTTCGCCGCGGGACAGATACCGAGCATCCCCGCCCACCGGCTGCTCGTGAAGCACCGCGCGGTGCTGGGCTCGTCGCTGCGCTACTTCCGCTACCACGACCCGGCCGCGCTGCGCGAAACCATGGACCAGCTCTTCGCCTGGTACGCGCAGGGCCGCATCACCCCGCGCATCACCCTCCGGCTCCCCCTGGAGGAGACCGCCGACGGCCTGCGCGCCCTCGCGGAGCGACGCGCCATCGGCAAGGTCGTGGTCCACGTCCGCGAGGGCCGGGACGCGCCCCCCGGCGCTACGTGAACGAGCGGGGCAGTCCCAGCACGTGCTGGCTGATGTACGACAGGGCCATGTTCCGGCTCACGGGCGCGTTGATGAACAGGCGCACCTCGCGGAACTTGCGCTCCACGTCGTACTCCTCGGCGAAGCCGTAGCCGC
This sequence comes from Corallococcus sp. 4LFB, assembly GCF_046520365.1. Classification (NCBI taxonomy): domain Bacteria; kingdom Pseudomonadati; phylum Myxococcota; class Myxococcia; order Myxococcales; family Myxococcaceae; genus Corallococcus; species Corallococcus sp. 4LFB. The sequence continues at coordinate 3,658 of NZ_JBKGHJ010000233.1, read as the reverse complement.
CGTAGGTGTCCATGCACGCGTTGGCGGCCTCCCAGGCGGCTTCCGCGGCCAGGTACTTCGCCATGTTCGCTTCGGCCGCGCAGGACTGGTGGCTGTCGAAGAGCGTCGCGGCCTGCTCCGTCAGCATGGACGCGGCCGTGAGCGCCGTGTGCGCCTTCGCGATGGGGAACTGCACGCCCTGGTTGGCGCCAATCGGCTTGCCGAACACCACGCGCTCCTGCGCATAGGTGACGGCCTTCTCGATGAACCAGCGGCCATCCCCGATGGCCTCCGAGGCGACGAGCACCCGCTCCGCGTTCATGCCGTCCAGGATGTACGAGAAGCCCTTGCCCTCCTCGCCAATCAGCCCCTCGGCGGGCACCTCGACGTTCTCCAGGAACAGCGCGTTCGTCGCATGGTTGAGCATGGTCCGGATGGGCCGGACCTCCAGCCCCTGCGTCTTGCGCAGGTCGAGCAGGAACACGCTCATCCCGTCCGTCTTCTTGCGCACCTCCGCCCGGGGCGTCGTCCGCGCGAGCAGGAGCATCAGGTCGGACTGGAGCACGCGCGAGATGAAGATCTTCTGGCCGTTCACGACGTAGCGGTCCCCGCGCCGGACCGCCGTCGTCTCAATGGCGGTGGTGTCCGAGCCCGAGTTCGGCTCCGTCACCGCGAACGCCTGGAGCCGCAGCCGGCCCGCGGCAATCTCCGGCAGGTACCGCTGCTTCTGCTCCACGGAGCCGTGACGCAGCAGCACGTTCATCACATACATCTGCGCATGGCACGCGGACGCGTTCCCGCCGAAGTGGTTGATTTCGCCCAGCACCACGGCCGCCTCGCGCAGCCCCAGCCCGGCGCCGCCGTACTCGGCCGGGATGAGCGCGGCCAGCAGGCCTGCTTCGGTGAGGGCATTGACGAAGTCGTGGGGGTACTCACGCTCCGCGTCGAGGGTCCGCCAGTACTTCGCGGGGAAGCGGTTGCACAGCGCACGCACGGACGCGCGGATCGCGTCCCGGGTCTCATGGGAGTCCATGCGCGAAGGATGTCCGTCCCCCCGTGCTGACTCCAGGACAGGGCAGGTCCGCGCGGGAGCACCGCGTAGGTCCACCCCCGGGGTCCGTTGGAGTAGAGTCCCCGGCTCCATGGAGCGGACCGGCGCGGCGGCGATCATCATCGGCAACGAGGTCCTCACCGCGAAGGTGAAGGACGAGAACGGCCCCCACCTCATCCAGCGGCTGCGGGAGCTTGGCATCCCGCTGGTCTCGGTGGAGACCATCCTGGACGACGTGGACGCCATCGTGGACGCGGTGGCCCGCGCCCGGCGCAAGGCCCGCTACGTCTTCACCAGCGGGGGCATTGGCCCCACCCACGACGACGTCACGGTGCGCGCGGTGGCGCTCGCGCTGGGCCGGCCGTGGTGCGCCTGCCGGAGATGGTGTCGGCCATCCAGGCCCGCGCGGGCACGTCGCCGGTGACGCCGGAGTCGCTGCGCCTGGCGGACGCGCCCGAGGGCGCGGTGCTCCTGGCCCAGCCGGGCATGTGGTTCCCGGTGCTGACGGTGGGGGACATGTTCCTGCTGCCGGGGGTGCCGCAGCTCTTCCGGCTGCAGCTGGAGACGGTGCTCTCACGGCTGAGCGGCACGCCGGTGCACCTGGTCAACCTGTACTTCAACCTGGGCGAGAGCGCCCTGGCGGCCGTGCTGGACCGCGTGGCGCTGGACATGCCCCACGTGGCCATCGGCTCCTATCCCGTGTTCGACGCGTCCATGGACTACCGCGTGAAGGTGACGGTGGAGGCCCCGGAGCGGGCCCACGTGGATGACGCCGTGGGCCGGCTGCTCGCGGGGTTCCCGGCGGACGCGCTGGTCCGCCGGGAGTAGCGCGGGCTGGAAGCGGACTACAGCGACAGCCCCAGCCGCTGGCGCAGCCGGAAGAAGTCGTCGGTGAGCAGCCACGTCAGCAGGGCCTTCAGGTCCGCGCGCTCGCGCACCGCCTGGAGGATGGCCTCGGGGCTCTCCTGCTTGTTGGCCACGATGTTCGGATCCTCGCGCAGCAGCATGGTGAGGCCGACGGACGGGTCTCCGCACACCAGCAGGCCCGCGCGGTCCGCGGAGTAGGCGAGCGCGTCCACCACCGAGGCCACGTCGATCTTCGACTGCTCGGACAGCGTCTGCGCGGGCCCTTCCGAGGCCTTCATCGCCTTGCGGTTGAAGGCCTTCTTGAGCTGCTTCGTCATCTCGTCGTTGCGCCGGCCCAGGCCGTTGAACTGCTGCACGTGGACGCGGATGGCGTTGCCGAACAGGTCCACCGTCTCCCCCTGGGACGTCTTGGAGAGGACGGCCGTCTTGTTGAGCAGGCCCAGCACCGCCTTGCCGATGAGGAACTTCTGCTCGCGGGCGTTGAAGCGGCGCACGACGTCCTGGCCCACGCACAGGGACAGGGGCTCCGTCGTCTCCAGCTGCAAGAGGCCGCGCCGGGCCAGGTAGACCTCGAAGTCCTCCACGCCGAAGGTCTGCGCCACCGCGCGCACGGCCTTGAACACGGCCGAGTCCGGCTTGAGCTTGTCCGTCTTCGGGTTGACGCCGAGCATCTCGAACTGCGGCGGGAACACCTTGCCCAGGTGCTCACCCATGGCGCGCAGCAGGTCCGTCAGCGGGCCCCGCGCGGCGGGGTGCATGAGGACGGTGTCCACGTCATTGGCGGGCAGCGCCTCGCGGGGCTCCTGGGGCTGCCGGACGCGGGCCTCCGAGTAGAAGGCCTGCTCCACCTCGTTGGTGGCGCGCAGGAACGTCAGCACCGCGGCGACGGCGAACGCCTTGTCCTGCTGCTTCTGGGCGTCCCACAGCTTGAACAGCGCATGCAGGCTCTCCAGGCGCGCGGGGTCCAGGCGCAAGAGCTGCCGGTGCTCCTCGATGGCCAGCGGGTAGCTGGCCATGTCGCGGCCATACAGCTCCGCCAGCGCGGCGCGGGCCTGGAGGTTCTGCGGGTCCTGCTCCACGAGCTGCCGGAGGATGACGGTGGCGCGAGCAGGCTCCGCCAGCGGGCCCGCGTAGAAGCCCGCCACGCGGATGCGCAGGGCCACCGCGCGCTTGACGTCCGTGGACGCCGTGGCGGCCGCCTGGGCCTCCAGCATCTGCGCCAGCTCCGGCAGGTTGCGCTGCCGCTCGTAGAGGGCCACCAGCCGGTCCACCAGCGCGGGCTCGCCCGGCGTCAGCTCCAGCGCCTTCTTGTAGAGCGCCGTGGCGGAGGCGACGTCGCCCAGGCCCTCGTCGTGGATGCGCGCCAGCTCCACGGTGAAGCGAGCGCGGGCGTCGTTGGGCAGGTCCTGATCCAAGAGCCGCCGCAGGCAGTCCACCGCGCCGCCGAAGTTGCGGCCCTGCGCGTACACCGTGGCCAGCCGCTCCAGCGCCTCCGGGTGGCGGGGCAGGGTGGCCAGCGCCGTCTGCAGGTGCGCGGCCGCGCGGTTCGGATCATTCAGGTGCTGCTGATAGAGCGCGCCCAGCGTCAGGTGGTGCTGCGCGAGCACGCGAGGGTCACCGCCCTGCTGCACGCGCTGGCCGAGCATCTGCGCGGCCTCCGCGTACTGCTGCGCCTCCAGGAGGAGCAGGCCGCGCGTCTCCAGCGCGTCGGGGAAGCCGGGCCGGGCCGCCAGGGCCTTCTCCAGCACCGCGAGCGCGCGG
>NZ_JBKGHJ010000232.1:0-13049 GCF_046520365.1 Corallococcus sp. 4LFB | reverse complement strand
CGGTCGAGCAGCTTGGCCAGGCCGAAGTCGAGCAGCTTCACCTCGCCGCTCTCCGTGAGCACGGCGTTGCCCGGCTTGATGTCGCGGTGGAGCACGCCCCGGCGGTGGGCCGCGCCCAGCCCCCGGGCCAGGTCCCGTCCAATGCCCAGCGCGCGCTCCCAGGGCACGGGCCGGGCCAGCCGGTCCAGGCTGACGCCCCGGATGAACTCCGAGATGAGGTACGGCTGATCCTCCAGCTGCCCCACCCGGTACAGGGTGACGACGTTGGGGTGCTGGATGCGGGCGGCGGCGCGGGCCTCCACCAGGAAGCGCGCCAGCGCGTTGGAGCCCAGCGACGGGATGAACTTCACCGCGACGGGGCGCTCCAGGAGCGTGTCGTGCGCCAGGTACACCCGGCCCGTGCGCCCCCGTCCGAGCGGACGCACGATGCGGTACTCGTCGAACTCCTCGGGAGGAGTCCACGCATCGGGCGGAGAGGACGAGGCGGGAGAGCCCACCAGGGTTGCCTACGTTTCCCGCGTCCAGGGGTCAACCGGGGGGCCCGCGGGAGCCAGCCCCGGCGCAGGCTGCCGCACCCGAGTGTCCATCCATGGACACTCCCAGGTGGAGCCTGGGGTTACTCCTGACCCGAGCGGGGCTTCGCCTTGCTGGGTTTGAGCATGTTGCGGATCTTGTTCTCCAGGTCCTGGGGCAGGCAGGGCTTGGCGACGAACTCGTCCGCGCCCACGGAGAGGGCGTGCTCGGCGTTGCCGGCGAGCACGTGGCCGGTGAGGGCCATCACGGGGATGTCGCGCGTGCGGGTGTCCTGCTTGATGCGCCGCGTTGCCTCCCAGCCATCCATGACGGGGAGGGACAGGTCCATGAGGATGATGTCCGGCTCCCCCTCCTGGGCCTTCTCCACGGCCTCCAGGCCGTTCTTGGCGGTGTCCACCTCAAACCCGCAGAACTCCAGGTATTCGGCGTACATTTCGCGGGCGTCGTCGAAGTCGTCGACGACGAGGACGCGCTGCTTGGAGTTCACGGGCACGGGCCCACCGCTCGCGGTTGGCTCACCCTCTGGAGATGTCAGGACCGCGTTCTTCATGGAGCAGAGGCCTCGCATGCAGGGGAGGGGCGGGACGAATCTAAACACGTCCACGAAAAAGCGCCCGTTCTCGCAAGATTTCCCTGGACGGATCCCAGGGTAGGTCCGCTGTCCGCCGGGCGACAGGGGGACAGTGGACGACACTGTAGGTGGGCGGAGGGACTGGGGGTGGGGGTTAGTGGTTGGGGCGGTAGACGTGGACTGCCCAGATGACCGTGTCGGCCGACTGGACCTTCTCCGTCCACGACACGATGGGCTCGTTGTCCCCCGCGAGGGCGAGGTCGGGGAGCCCCCACAACAGGCTGCCCGGGCTTGGTTTCAAGATGCCGCCCAGGGGCTCCCATTGGGTTCCCGTCCAGCGCTGCGTCTGGCCAATCCGACTGGCCGTCTCGGTCGCGGAGGGTGCTTCGCTCGCGAGAACAACCAGCGACCCGAGGGAGTCCAGCGCCATGGCGTCCACCCCTGGATCCATCCCGCCGGCGATGTCCGCCAACGGCTTGCCGACCGTCACCCAGGTGGTTCCATCCCATTGCTTGATGAGCCCTGCGCGCACCCCATCTCCCCAGCCGCTCCCCCCCACGAGCACTCGTCCGGCGTCATCAACAACACGGGTCATTGGCAGCAAACCAAGACCCGCGGAGAGGTCCGCCCAGGCAGTCCCGGTCCACTGCATCACACGCCCGACCGCGGCCTTGCCCCACTCAGTCTCGCTAAAAGTGAGGACCGGTCTTCCGGACACATCCAGGTCGAACCCCATGTAATTGATAGTCGTCGAGCTCTTCATTGGCACTGGCGCAGCCATTGAAACCCAATTGCTTCCACTCCACTGGCGGAACACGACTTGTTCCTGCGTGGTGTTGCGCTCGCGCCATGCCACAACAGGAAGAGCTCGGACACCGGAACTGAAGCCCATCCACGGGATGTATCCCTGCGCGAGGCTGGTTGTCATGAATGTGCCCATGGGCTCCCAGGCCGTTCCGTTCCATCGCCGGACATGGATCTGGTTCTGGGAGCCGGTGGTGTATTCCAACCACGCGAGCATCGGGCGTCCTTCAGGGTCGAGCTGCAACGCATTTCCCCAGATGTCGCTGCCCGTGGCTCCAGACATAGGAGCCCCCAGGTACTCCCAGTCCTCGCCCGCCCAGCGTTTCGCGCGAACCGTCCCGTTTTGCGTCCAGGCCACGACAGGCCGGGCGTCACTCCCCACCCGAAGTGACGTCTCAACGGCGGTGCTCTCCTCAATCTTTCCAAAAGTCTGCGGCGCTCCCCACTGGAGATAAGCGGGCACGGACCACACCCACGCTGGCCTCGTGGACTCAAGCCGGTTGCCGGCGAAATCGACAACCGTGTCAGCCATCACCACCTCGATTCGCTGATTGACCGGCAGGGGAGACGTTGGATTCAAGGTCAGGGTCCGGCCATCCCCTGAAAGGAGAATGCTCGCATCCAGGCGCCTGTCCTCAGCCACCAGTTGAATCGACTGCCCGTTCACGCTGGCGCCGTCCAGCGGCTCGGAGAAGGTCGCCTCGATGGGCGTCCGCACAGCAACATCGGAGGCGCTGATGGCCGGAACCTGGGCGATCATCCAAGGACGCGTGCGATCAACCACCACGGTGCGCTCAGCGCTCAGGAAGACCTGCTCGTTTCGGAGAGCCCGGACAACGAGCACATGGGTACCTTCTGAAACGCGCCAGGTCTCCCACGTCAACGAATACGGCGCGTCCAGCGTCGTGACAGGAGCGCCATCCACCAGGAGTTCCACCCGGTCCGGCACCGGCCCCACGACCTCCACCTGGACCTGGAGCGCGCCGTTCGTGGAACTGTCCGAGGTTGGTGACAGCCAGGTGAGCAGAATGGGACGCGTGTCCGGGCTTCCAGAATCCGGTGCAGTACCGGGCTCCAGGTCGGGAACCTGGATGCATGCCGCGGGCATGAGCAGCATCGCCAACAGGATGGAGCTGAGGTTTTTCATGGGGCCACGGCTGAGCAAGAAGGAGTCCATCCGGAAGCGGACCCGATCCGTATGCATCCCGATAGGTTGCGCGTCCAGCGACGCGGGGACACGTCTGCATTCAAGACGGGAGGATCCCACCTCGGGGACACGTGAAACGAAGATGCCCCCGCGAAGCATGGGCTTCACGGGGGCATCCAGGAGGACTCAACCTCCTATGTCAGGCTGATGCAGCCGGGCTCAAGGATTAGGCAGGGCCGGCGGGGGCTGCTGGATGATGCCCGTCAGCTCCAGGTCTGCGTTGATCGGCTGGCCCCAGATGGACTCGTAGGTGTCGTTGGTGCCCAGGACGGGCGCCAGGTTGCTGAACACCACCTGGACACGCATCCGGTCCGTGCCGACGAGGGGGTTGCCGCTGTAGATGAAGGAATAGCGGGTGCTGTACCCGGACGGCTGGATGCCAAACACCGGCAGCTCGGCCGGCGTGCGCGTCTGGATGGGCTTCGTCGGCTCGGCCATCTCCAGGGGGAAACCCTGGCCACTGTTGTTGCCAATCTCACCGAAGGAGTTGCCACCCGTGCCGCCAACGCCGTCGATGTCGGCACCCAAGAGGACCTGAACGGACTGGCCGACCTGCTTCGCGATGGGCGCGCTGAAGGTCACGTAAACGGTCTCATTGGAATTGAGCTGGAACGCGCCAACCGCCGGCGGCCGCTCCAGCTCCTGGTACCGGATCTCCGCGATGGTCACGGCCTTCGGAGCAGCCTGGTCGCCGCCGAAGAAGAAGCCCGTGCGGCTGTAGTTGCTGCCACCCTCGGCGGACACGGCGCGCACGAAGATGTTGTACTCCTTGCCCTCCTGCACGATGCCGTTGGCCGGGGTGATGGTCGCCGAGTAGCCACCGACGTTCACCGAGGCCGTCACCGGCAGCGACTCCTTCGCGTACTCGTCCGTCAGGCGCACGAGCAGCGAGCCCGGCTGCACCGGCTGGTTGAAGTACACGTAGATGGGCTCGCCCGGACGCACCATGTTCCGGAGCGGATCCGTCTCCACGGCGCCCTTGAGGCTGGACACGTTGCCACCCTCGATGGTGAGCGCCACGTTCGACGGCTTCGAGTAGGACAGCTGCGCGAGCGCGGTGGTCTGCGTCCCCACGATGGCGCCGCCCGAGTAGCTCTTCACGTAGCCGCCCGTGTCCACCACCCCGTCGCCGTTGGAGTCCATCGGGGCGATCCACAGGTTGTAGGTGCCGTTCAGCCGCGCCAGCTCCACGCCGGAGGGGATGCCGTTGAAGGTCAGGACGCCGTTGGAGTCCGCCGTGGCCTCCACGTAGACCTTGCTCACCACGGAGTTGGCCTGGTCGTAGTTGCTCAGGATGACCGAGCCCGCGCGGTCCACCTCCAGCACGCCCTTCGCGCCCACCGCCGGACGGCCCTGCGGCGTCACCACGTTGACGACCAGCGAGCCGTTCAGCTGCGTCAGCGTCACCGGACCGAAGCTCGCGTTGCCGTTGTTGATGGGCACCGTGCCCGCGGCCGACGGCACCGTGGACGTCGCGCGCAGCGTCGAGTAGCCGCTCTTGCTGAACGTCAGCAGCACCTGCGCGCCCGCCGGCACGTCCGTCATCACGAAGTTGCCGCTGGCGTCCGTCGTCGCCGACTTGCCCGTCGGCTGGCTGCCAATCGTCATCGCGACCATGACGTCCGCGAGCGGCTGCAGCGTCGTGCTCAGCACCTGGCCCGACACCGTGCCCTTCGGCGTGGAAGGCACCACCACCGACACGTTGTTCGGATCCCGGATGCCATCCGCCACACCATCATTGTCAGCGTCCGTGGCGTCACCGCACCCCCAAACCATCAGCGGCAACACGGCCATCAGCACATGCTTCTTCATCGTCCCCACCTTGAATTTATGACGGAATTTTCACGCCCCAGCTGCTCCCAAAGGGCGGAAATCGGACACTCCCTGACCCGGGCCCACGCCGTCAAGGTGGGGTAAAATCTACCCAAGCCCACTGAAACAGGATGACTCGCCATGTCAGACGTCAACGACCCGTGCCTGGGCTGCGCCATCGTTCACGGGGAGTTCCACCCACCAGGTGGCGTGCTCGCCCGGGCGCCCGGACTCGTCCTCCACGCGGTGGCGTCCCCCAGCCCGCTGCCGGGCTGGGTGGTGCTCACCAGCGCTCAGCACGTGCGCGGCTGGTATGACCTGGACGACGCGGCGTCGCGGGAGCTGGGCCCGTTCGCCGCCCGGGTGATGCGCGCCCAGCGCGAGGTGCTGGGCGCGGAGCACGTCTACGCCTTCGCCATTGGCGACGTGCTCCGCCACTTCCACCTGCACCTCGTGCCCCGCTTCGCGGACACGCCATCCCACCTCCGGGGTCGGGGCGCTTTCGACGCGGCCCCGGCGGAGCACCTTTCGCCAGAAACGCTGGAAGCCGCGGCCCGGCGGCTGGCGGTGGCGCTCGCCCGCTGACCCATGCCGGGCGTGCACAGGGCGCCTGGATGGACCGCTGTCATGGACCTGACACCGTATCGGGGGAAGAATGCAGGCGTCCTCATGCGTGCGTTCTCCCTCGGCCCCTGGCTGCTGTCCCTCTGGCTCCTCACCGCCGGTCCCGCGCTCGCGGACAACAACGCGGATGAGGCGGACATCGCCTTCGAGCTGGGCAACGACGCGTACTCGCACGGCAACTACACCGAGGCGCTGCGCTCGTACTTCACCAGCTACCGGCTGGTCCCCAACCGCAACGTCCTCTTCAACATCGCGCGCTGCTTCGAGGCCCTGGGCAAGTTCAACGAGGCGTACCGCTACTACAACGACCTGCTCGGCGAGGACCTGCCGGCCGAGGACGCCTCCGAGGTCTCCCGCTCCCTGGAGCGGCTGCGCCCCAAGGTCGCCCTGGTGCGCGTCACCACCAACCCCCGGGGCGCGGACGTCTTCGTCGACCGCGCGGACCTGGGCAGCCGGGGCCGCTCGCCGCAGACGCTCGCGCTGTCGCCGGGCCGGCACAAGGTCCTGGTGCAGAAGTCCGGCTACCGCCCCACCGAGACCACCGTCACCGTCACCCGGGGCCGGGAAGTGCCGGTGGACCTGGACCTGGCCCTCATCACCGGCATGGTGGACGTCACCGGCACCCCTGAAGGCGCCGAGATTCGCGACAACCCCACCGGCCCCGTCCTGGGCCGCGTCCCCGCGAAGCTGCGCCTGTCCCCGGGCCAGCGCGTGCTGCACGTGCGCGCCGCGGGCCACGCGCCCGGCCAGTACGTCATCGACGTGCCCTCGGAGGGCACGCTGCCCCTCACCGTCACACTGAACCCCCAGACGGCGCCCACCGGGCGGGTCGTCGTCACCGCCAACCACGACGGCGCCACCGTGCGCGTGGACGGCCGGCCCGCGGGCTTCACCCCCACCGTCGTCACCCTCCCGGAGGGCGAGCACGTGCTGGAGGTGGAGAGCCGCGACGTGCGCCCCGTGCGCCAGAAGGTCACCGTCATCCCCGACCAGGAGGTGAAGGTCCACGCCACCCTGCGCTACGAGCCGCCCCCGGTGCGCGCCGCGTCCAAGCGCCTGCTGTCCGTGGACGAGGCCCCCGCCTCCACCACCGTGCTCACGCCGGAGGAGCTGCGCGCGTTCGGGTGGCGCACCCTGGCGGAAGCCCTGGCGGGCGTGCGCGGCTTCTTCCTCACCGACGACCGGACGTACACGTACCTGGGCGTGCGCGGCTTCTCACCGCCGGGCGACCTCAACACGCGCATCCTCATCCTCTGGGACGGCCACGCGATGAACGACGTGTGGGCCGGCCAGGGCTACGCGGCGCACGACCTCAGCGTGGACCTGGAGGAGGTGGAGCGCATCGAGGTGGTGCGCGGCCCCGGCAGCGCGCTGTACGGCACGGGCGCGTTCTTCGGCGTCATCAACGTGGTGCCGCGCGAGTCGCTGGGCCTGGACCGGCGGCTGGAGATCACCGGCGCGGTGGGCGCGCTGGGCTCCACGCTCGTGCACGCCACCACGTCGTGGGAGGACCCGGAGCGCTCCGTCCTCTTCAGCCTCGCGGGCATGAAGTCCCACGGCGCGGACACCACCCACCTGGGCGACCCGGGCCCCATCGTCACCGGCCTGGACGGCGAGAAGGCCGGCACCGGCTCCTTGCGCGCGCGGCTGGGCAACCTGTCGCTGGTGGCCCAGCTGCACGGGCGCAGCAAGGACGTGCCCACCGCGCCCTATGGCACGGTGGTGGGCGCGCAGGGCACGCGCGTGCAGGACGTGCGCGGCTTCGCCGAGGCGAAGTACGAGCGCCCCCTGTCCGAGCGCTTCGTCCTGTCCCTGCGCGGCGCCCTGGACCTGAGCCGCTACCAGGGCCACTGGAACTACGGCGACGACAGCACGGCGACGAACACCGACTCCGGCGCGGCGGACTGGCTCACCGCCGAGGCGCGCCTGTTCGCGGGCCTGTCCGACGACAACCGCCTCACCGTGGGCGTGGAGGGCCAGGCCCAGCTGCGCGTGGACCAGAAGAGCGTGGGCCCCGCGGTGGCCGCGCCGCTGGACACGCGCACGCGCTCGCTCGTGTCCGTGTACGCGCTGGACGAGTGGCGCCTGCACCCGCGCCTGACCCTGTCGCTGGGCTTCCGCGTGGACAAGTACTCCGACCTGGACTCGCTGCCGCTCACGCCCCGGCTCGCGGTCATCGGCCGGCCGTATGAGCAGGGCCTCACCAAGCTCGTCATCGGCCGCGCGTTCCGCGCCCCCAACGTCTACGAGCTGTTCTACCAGGACAACTTCCTCACCCAGCGCCCCGCGGAGCGGCTGGAGCCGGAGACCATCACGACTTTCGAGGTAGAGCACTCGCACGACCTGTCGCACGAGCTGCGCGTGACGGTCGCCGGCTACCACAACCGCATCTCCCAGCTCATCACGCTCAACACCGAGTCCGCGGCCACGCCTGCTTGCGGCACCGCGAGCGCGCCCACGCAGTGCCTGGTGTACGCGAACAACTCCGGCGAGACGCTCGCGTGGGGCGCGGAGGCCGGGCTGCACTGGCAGCCGGGCCGCTGGCTGCTGGTGGACCTGAGCTATTCCTACGTGACGCTGCGCAACGCCTCACAGGACGTGGTGGAGGCCGCGCCCACGCACCTGGCCTCCGGGCGCTTCCTCCTGCCCGTGGGCAACGGCGACATGCGCATCGCCACGCAGGCCACGTACCAGAGCGCGCGGGTGCCCGGCATCGCGGGCGCGGACAGCGGGGAGGCGCTGCTCGTGGGCTTCGGCGTGTCCGGCGACTACGGCCGGCTGCGCTACTTCGCGGGCGTGAACAACCTGCTCGACGCGCGCTACGCCTTCGTCGTCAGCGACGACGTGTCCGCCGGCCCCGTGCCCCAGTACGGCCGCACCTTCAACCTCCAGCTCACCGGCAGCTTCTGAGGGGCTTGCGCGCCATGGCTGAATCCCGCCTCGACTTCATCCAGCCCGGACACCCGCTCTACGAAGGCGAGCTGGAGCTGCGCTTCCGCGTGCTGCGCGAGCCCCTGGGCCACACCCGCGCCTCCGTGAAGTTCCCCTTCGAGCACGACAGCCTCCACCTGGTGCTCCACGCGGACGGCGCCGTGCTGGGCTGCGTGCTGTTCCACCCGGAGGACGCGCACGGCGGCCGGCTCTTCCAGATGGCGGTGGACCCCACGCTGCAGGGAAGGGGTTACGGCGCGAAGCTGGTGCTCGCTTTGGAGGACGCGCTGCGCGGGCGCGGCTTCCGCCACGTGCACCTGCACGCGCGCGCCCCCGTCGTCCCCTTCTACGAACGCCTGGGCTACGCGGTGTACGGCGAGCCCTACGAAGAGGTGGGCATCCCCCACCGGAACATGCAGCGCGACCTCTGAGCCTCAGGTCGCGGGGACCTGGACCGCCGGCAGCCGGCGGCTCCCCCAGAGCACCGCCACCAGCGCCGTGAGCGACATGCCCGCGCCCACCGCGCACACGCCCGGCCAGCCCGCGCGCGTCCACGCCGCCATGCCCGCCCCACGCGCCCGCGGCGCCGCCCACGAAGTAGGTCACCATGTAGAGGGTGTTGAGCCGGCTCCTGGCATCCGGCCGCAGCGAATACACGCGCGCCTGGTTGGCGATCTGATTCGCCTGCGCGCCCAGGTCCAGCAGCACCACGCCCAGCGCGATGCCCCACAGCGAGTGCCCCAGGAGCCACAGCACGACGAAGGACGCCAGCAGCACGGCAATGGCCAGCGCGTTGATGCGCCGGCCGGCCCCCCTGTCCGCGGAGCGCCCCACCAGCGGCGCGATGACCGCGCCCGCCACGCCCACCACGCCGAAGAGGCCCGCCACCTGCGCGTCGTAGTGTCCCGGCAGGGAGCGCAGGTACAGCGCCAGCGTGGCCCAGAAGGCGCTGAACGCGCCGAAGGTCAGCCCGCCCAGGAGCGCGTGCAGCCGCAGCACCGGCTCCGTGCGGGCCAGGTGGATGAGCGACCGCATCAACTGCGGATAGGGCATGGCGGCCACGGGCGGCTGCGCGGGCAGCGTGAAGCGCAGCACGACGCCCATCACGACCATCAGGCCCGCGGCCACGAAGAACATGGTGCGCCAGCCCAGGTGCGTGCCCACGAAGCCCGCCGCCGTGCGCGACAGCAGGATGCCGATGAGCAGCCCGCTCATCACCGTGCCCACCACGCGCCCGCGCTCCGAAGGGGCCGCGAGCTGCGCCGCGAACGGGATGAGCAACTGCGGCACCACCGTGGTGACGCCGATGGCGAAGCTCGCCGCCACCATCACGTGCAGCGTGGGCGCGAGCCCCGCCGCCACCAGCGCCACGCCCACGCAGCAGCACAGCACGAGGATGACCTCGCGGCGCTCCAGGCTGTCTCCCAGCGGCACCAGGAACAGCATGCCCACCGCGTAGCCCACCTGCGTCAGCGTGGGCACCAGCCCCAGCGCGCTCCCGTCCGCGCCCAGCGCCCGGCCGATGTCTCCCAGGAGGGGCTGGTTGTAATAGAGGTTCGCGACGGTGACGGCCCCGGCCACCGCCATCAGCCAGACGAGCGAGGGACGGAGCGAAGCGGAAGGCGCGGGGTCGGAAGGCGTCTGCATGGCGGGCGGCGCAACGGATAAGCCTCGCGTGGACGCGCTTCAAGCAGGACGTGCGCGCGCAGCCTCCAGCCGGGCGGGCAGGCCACGCCCCCCTTCCCCACGGCGCCCGCGCGCGGCAGGCTGCGGGCCATGCTTCGTTCCCTTCTGCTGTGCGCGGTGCTGGCCCTGGCCGGCTGTGGTGGCGACTCCTCCTCGGGTGACCCGGCCCAGGTGACGTACGCCGACGCCCTGGGCGTGAACCTGTCCTCCATGAACAAGAGCGAGTCCGGGCTCTACACGCAGGACCTGGTCGTGGGCACCGGGACGGAGGCCGTCGACGGAAGCCGCGTGCTGGTGCACTACACCGGCTGGCTGCCGGATGGCTCCCAGTTCGACAGCAGCCGCGGCGGTCAGCCCTTCAGCTTCGCGGTGGGCGCGGGCCAGGTCATCGAGGGTTGGGACGAGGGGCTCGTCGGCATGCGCGTGGGCGGCACGCGCAAGCTCGTCATCCCCTCGGAGCTGGGCTACGGCTCGCGCGGCTCTCCCCCGGTCATCCCGGCGGACTCCGTGCTCGTCTTCGACGTGGAGCTGATGCGCATCTACTGACGCCCACGGCTTCAGACGCCGGGCGTCCCTCCGGACACCGGCGGCGCCGGGGGCGTGCGCTTCTTCGGAATCGAAGAGCGCCCCTTCGGGCCCTTCAGCGCCACGCCCAGCAGCATCGTCGCGGGCAGCATCATGCCCAGCCCCTGCGTGAGGTCCTTCGGGGGATGGTTCACCACGCCCAGCACCATCCCCAGGAAGAGCAGGCCGCACACGATGCGCAGGACGAGGGCGTTCACGGTCAAAGGCTCCCAGGCGGGCAGTGCCCGTTCGCGGGCGGCCGGAGCATAGCGCGCGGCGCCCCGGCGCGCCGTCCGTTAAGGTGGCCCCGTGAGCCCCCTGAAACGCTTCCAGCCCGGGTATGACCCGCCCGCCCGCTCGCGCGACACCGCGCTCCTGTTCGCCGTGCGCGGCATGGACCTGCTCGTGTCCGAGCACGACGGCCGCCTCGGCCTGCCCCGGTGCCCGGCCCTGCCGGACGCCGCGGCCAGCGCCCACTTCCTGGGCGTGCTCGACGACACGGACTGCTACGCCGCGCCGGTGACCGGCGACTTCACGCCGCCGGAGGGGCTGAAGTTCGTCCCCGCCCGCTCGCTCTACAAGCAGGTGGACGAGGCGACGTTCGCCGTGGCGGGCCGCGCGCTCTCCATCGCGGAGTGGGACCTGAACCACCGCTTCTGCGGCAAGTGCGGCACGGCCACGCAGCGGGTCCCCGGTGAGCGCGCGCGCCGCTGCCCGGTGGACCACACGCCGTTCTACCCGCGCATCTCGCCGGCGGTCATCGTCCTCATCACCCGCGGGGACGAGATGCTGCTCGCGCGCAACGCGTCCTTCCCGGAGCCGTTCTTCAGCACCGTGGCGGGCTTCGTGGACCCCGGCGAGTCGCTGGAGGAGACCGTCCTGCGCGAGGTGAAGGAGGAGGTGGGCGTGGACCTGAAGAACGTCACCTACTTCGGCAGCCAGCCGTGGCCCTTCGGCCGCTCGCTGATGGTGGGCTTCATGGCCGAGTACGCGGGCGGCGACGTCACCGTGGACGGCAAGGAGATCGCCGAGGCGCGCTGGTTCGGCGTGGACGACCTGCCCCGCATCCCGCCCCGCCTGAGCATCGCGCGCCACCTCATCGACACCTTCATCGGCCAGGTGAAGGCCCGCCGGCCCCAGCCCTGAGCTCCCCCCGCTGAGCTCCCCGGCCCGGTCCGTCCGGGCCGGGAGCCAGGCGCCCGCTCCGGAATTCCCCGCGTCCCCGGACGCGTTTCACCCGGATGGGCGCACCGGGCTTGACCCCCGCCCCCCGGGTGCGCTTGATGCGCCCCTCCGCACGCACGCCATGCCCGCCGCACGCCCGCACATCGAGCCCCGCCGCGTCCCCACCGCCGACTCCGTCGTGGTGAAGGAGATGTATCTCTCGCTCCAGGGCGAGTCGTCCCACGCCGGGCTGCTCTGCGGCTTCATCCGCCTCACGGGCTGCCACCTGCGCTGCTCGTACTGCGACAGCGAGTTCGCCTTCCACGGCGGCAACCGCATGAAGAACGCGGACGTCGTCGCCCAGGTGCTGGCCATGAACACGCCCGCGGTGGAGGTGACGGGCGGCGAGCCCCTCCTCCAGCCCGGCGTGTATCCGCTGATGGAGGCGCTGCTGGACGCGGGCCTCAAGGTGCTGCTGGAGACGAGCGGCGCCATCGACGTGCGGC
The DNA here is from genome assembly GCF_046520365.1 of Corallococcus sp. 4LFB. Taxonomy (NCBI): domain Bacteria; kingdom Pseudomonadati; phylum Myxococcota; class Myxococcia; order Myxococcales; family Myxococcaceae; genus Corallococcus; species Corallococcus sp. 4LFB. Next base: position 646 of record NZ_JBKGHJ010000232.1, on the reverse strand, counting down.
TCGTGCCCCCGGCCGTCCACAAAATCGTGGACATGAAGACGCCGTCGTCCGGCGAGTGCGACCGCAACGACTACCGCAACCTCACGTCCATGAACGCCAACGACGAGCTCAAGCTCGTCATCGGCTCACGCGAGGACTACGAGTGGGCGCGCGCGCTCGTGCGTGAACACCGGCTGGGCCAGAAGCCCTACAGCGTCCTGTTCTCCACCATCTTCGACAGGCTCCACCCGCGCGAGCTGGCGGAGTGGATCATCGAGGACCGGCTGCCGGTGCGCTTCCAGCTCCAGATGCACAAGTACCTCTGGGACCCCAACGCGCGCGGCGTGTGACGCGCGCTGCCCGGCCCTCATCTCCGCGACAGCACGACGGCGGCGAGCGCGCCCCACAGCAGCAGGCCCAGCAGGTTCAGTGCCGACAGGACGCGCAGGACGATGGCGAAGGCCTGGTCCCCCAGCTCGTTCTCACGCCGTATCTTCCGCGTGGAGATGACGGTGCCGGCGACCGCCGCCGCCAGCGTCCACGCGAGCGCCAGCAGCCCCCACCTGCTGCTGCTCAGCGTCGGACGCGCGGTCCACGCGAGCACCACGGCGCGACGAGGAACAGGAGCCCCAGCAGGTTGGCCAGCAGCCCCAGCCGCACCGCTCGC
>NZ_JBKGHJ010000231.1:0-13079 GCF_046520365.1 Corallococcus sp. 4LFB | reverse complement strand
GCCGCGAGCGGCACTCCGGCGTGAGCAGGGCAGGGGGCGCGGTGCGCTCCTCGGTGCCCCCGCGTAGACGCGCACGTCCAGGGCCACGCCCCGCGCGCGGCCGTTGAAGAGCAGGGAGGCCGCGAGCCCCGCCCCGGCGATGCCTCCGCCGACGATCGCCACCCTCGAACCACTCGTAAGCTTGCTGGTCCCGCTGCTCATCGCGCCCTCGTTCCCTTCCCGCCGTCAGTGCCGCTGCGCCGAGGGGGCGTGGAGCGACTGGCCGTACACCACCACCCGGTCACGCCCCTCCCGCTTGGCCTCGTAGAGCGCGGCGTCCGCCGCCTTCAGCAAGGCCTCCGTGCTCTCGCGCGGGGAGTCGGCCGTGTGGTCCGCCACGCCCACGCTGATGCTCAACCCGAAGGGCGCCGGGCGCCCGTCACCGCGCTGCACGTTCACGCCGCGCAGCTCCGAGCGCAGGCGCTCCGCGAACACCGCGGCCTCCATCGACGTCTGGTGCGGCAGGAGCACGACGAACTCGTCGCCGCCGAAGCGCGCCGCGAAGTCGGACTCGCGCAGGTTGCCCTGCATCAGGGTGGCCAGGGCCAGGATGGCGCGGTTGCCCACGTCGTGGCCCATGCCGTCGTTGATGGCCTTCAGGTGGTCCAGGTCGATGACCACCACGCTCAGCGCGTAGCCGTAGCGCAGGGCGCGCTTGAACTCGTCCTCCAGCCGCACCGACAGCGCCCGGAAGTTCGCCAGCCCGGTGAGCGCGTCCGTCTGCGCCAGCACCTGGAGCTTGCGCTGCTGCTCGCTCTGGCGCACCGCGCGGTCGATGCGGGCGAGCAGTTCGCGCGAGCTCGCCGGCTTGTGGATGAAGTCCACGGCGCCCATCTCCAGGCATCGCTCCAGGGTCGCCTCGTCCGCGTCCCCCGTGAGGAAGATGACCGGGACCATCTCCGTGCGCACGTCGCCCTGGAGCGTCTCCAGGACCGCCAGCCCGTCCCCGGAGGGCAGGAAGCGATCCAGCAGCACCAGGTCCGGGCGGTGCTCGCGCGCCAGCTCCACGCCCGCGTCCGCGTCCGACGCGGCCAGCACGTCGAAGCGCGGGGCGAGCAGGTCCATCAGGCCTTCGCGCACGCCGGTGTCGTCCTCGATGATGAGCAGGAGCGCGCGCTCACTGCTGCGGCCGTGCCGTTCCATGAACTGGTTCGCTCCGCTCGCCTGTCCCGAAATGGCAGGCCGAAAGTCTCGGGCGCCACGCCCATCCAGATGCTCCCCACGCCCCTGCGCCCCACGCGCACCCGCCGCCGCCCCGTCTTGCAAGCACCCACCCACCCATCCAACCTTCACCCGAGACCTCCGGCTGCCAAGCCCGTCCGCCTCCGCGGGGGCTTTGGGAACCATCCGCCCCGGTCGCCCGCGTGTCCCTCCCCGAGAGCAAGCCCTGTGCCCCGCGATCCACGCGGCGGCCGGCCTCTTTTCAGGGGGTTGCATGAGGGTCCGCGCGACAGCCAACAAGGCAATCGGAAGACGTTGCAGCGTGCGGGCGGCGCGCACGGTAGGAATTGCCGGACGCGGGCCGCTCCGGGAGGGGCGCCCGGAGTGGGGTGGAGCGGCTGATCCGTTGAGAACTCCCCGGTCCCCGGAAGCGCGCGCACGAAGGGGCGCCATCGACGGGAACGCGGCGGGCCGCGAAGGTGAGCGCGGCGGACCGCGAAAGGGGACCCGGGCGCCATTGCGGTGGCGCCGGGCCGGCACTTCCACCGGGCCTTCAGCGCCGGTGGGAGAACTGCACGCGGCGCCCGCCCATGGGCGGCATCACCGGCGGGGCCTCCAGGCCGAACTGCCACCAGAGCGGCTCGTAGGGCTTCATCTTCAGGCGCTTGTCGTTCTGCAGCTGGGCGAGGCTCCCCTTGAGCTTCTCGTCGGAGGGGTTCTGCTCCACGCCGCGCGCGAGCACGCGCTGGGCCCCGTCCTTGTCCTTCAGCTGGAGGAGGCACCACGCGTACACGGCCCAGACGATGGATTCCTTCTTGCCGCTCTTCACCGCGGCCTCGAAGGACGTCTTCATGGCGGGCACGTCGTTGCGGCGGAAGTGCAGGGCGCCCTGCATGGCCTTGGCCATGTAGTTGCGGCCGCTGGCCTTCTCCAGGTGGGGCTTCGCGCCGTCCAGGTCCTTCACCATGTACTTCAGCATCCCGATCTGCGCGTGGAGCTCCGGCCCGATGAGGAACTGCCACTTGTCCCAGACCAGGCCCTGCTCCAGCGTCTTCACGGCCCGGTCCACGCGCCCCTGGGCCTCCTTCTGGTTGGCGGGCTGGCCCTGGAGATCATTCTGCACCGTCGCCATCAGCGCCTGGACGCGGGTGGAGACCCGGCGGGCGAGCACGATGTAGGTGGCGAAGAAGACGATGACGCCGGGCACGATGCCGGCCCACCAGGAGAAGCCGCCGGCGAACTTCACCAGCACGCCGACCGCCAGCCCGACGGCCAGGGAGATGAGGAGGTTGTACATGCGCTGCCCCTTTAGCGGTGTGCGTGGACCACCGCAATCTTCGGATGCACACGAACCGAAGGCGCGATATACGTTCGGCCGCCTCTCTCACACCCAAGGGGCCCTCTGTCGAAATTGGTAGACGAGGCGGACTCAAAATCCGCTGCGGCTGACCCCGCGTCCCGGTTCGAGTCCGGGGAGGGCCATCCTCAAACGCAGACCCGGCGCCCGAGATGCCGTCTTCCGGGCCGCCCGAACGTGAAAGCGCTCCCCTGTCCGCCGCGCTGGAAGACGCGATGAAGGTCCTGCTCGTCGAGGATGATCCGAGCCTCCGCGAAGGAATGGGGGAGCTGGTCTCCGAGCTGGCGGACGTGCAGGCGGTGGGCACCCTCGACGAAGCGCTGCGCGCCCTGGCGGCGGACCGCTTCGAGCTGGTGATGACCGACATGCGCATCGCCGGAGGGCACACGGACGGCCGGGGCGTCCTGGAGGCCGCGCGCCGCCAGCGCCACCCGGTGGCCATCGTCAGCGCCGCGGGGCCGGACGAGGTCGCCCAGGTCCTGCACCCCTCGGAGCCGGACGCGCTGCTGCTCAAGCCCTTCCAGGTGGACGACATCCTGGGGCTGGTGGAGCGCTTCCTGGAGCTCAAGCGCCAGGTGGTCGCCGCGGCCGGGGAGCCCTGGCCGCTGACGCGCCGGACTGGACGGAGGCCTCGCCCGGGGTGCGGTGCGCGGGTTCGGCGCCGGAGAGCGCCCGGATGTGGCTGCGGCTCTCTCCCGACGCCGCCCTGGCCTGGAGCCGCCCCCCGTGGGCCCACGGCGTCCTGCTGGTGGAGGGCGACCTGGAGCTGGACGGGGAGCGCTACGCCGCGCCGTGCTACCTCTTCCTGTGCCAGGGCGCGTCGCCCCAGCTGAAGACGCGGGCCGGTGCGCTGGCCGTGTGCGTGCCGCTGCGCGGCTAGGCGACGAGGTCACCCGTGGACATCCCTCTCTGGCCCCCGCCGCATGAGCCGTCACGCTGGGCGTCCGTCCCGGCGCGCGGCCACCGCGGCGCTGGAGACGCACATCGCCGTCCTCAAGGGCGAGCCGCTGAAGGCCGCGCTCGCCACCGCGCTGCGGGAGGCGGAGGGGCTGGGCGGACAGGAGCGGCGCTTCGTGGCCCTGGCGGCGCGCGAGCTGTCCCGGCACCAGCGCCTGCTGGACCTGGCGGCGCGGCAGCTGGGGCACTCGCCCGGCAAGCACGTGCTCACGGAGGACCAGGCGCTGGTGCGCTACACGCTCTGGCGGCGCCTGTTCTGCGGCGAGGGCTGGGCGCGCATCGGGCCGGAGGTGAAGCTGCCGGGGCCGGTGCGGCCGCGCACGCTGCATGACGCGGTGCTGGAGGGGCTGGTGACGAAGCCCTCGCGGAGCCTCCCCCGGCGGAGGGCCCGGAGTCCGTCGTCGAGCGGCTGGCCACCCGGTACTCGTTCCCGGGGTGGCTCACGCAGCGGCTGGCGCAGGTGTACCCGGAAGGGACGCTCGCGGGGCTGATGGCGTCGCTGGACGAGGAGCCGTCGCTGCACTTCCGCGCGCGGCCTCCGGGGACGCGGGACGCGGTGCTCGCGGCGCTGGCGCAGGAAGGCGTGGCGGCGGAGGCCGTGCCCTGCGCGCCGGACGCGCTGCGCGAGCGCTGATTCCCACGACCGGCTGGCGGTGCTCAAGAGCACCACGGGCCTGGAGACGCCGGTGGCGGTGGGGCTGCGCGAGCAGTTGGAGAAGGGCGCGCTGAAGCTGGTGCTGCGCTCGCTGGCCGGCGTGGATACGCCGCGCGCCTGGGCGATGCGTGAGCGGGGCGCGCGGCTCACCAAGGAGGCGCTGGACTCCGTGGACGGGATGGATTCGCCGCGCGCGTGGAAGCTGCGGGCCACTGCGGCGCGCCGGTGGCCGGCGACGGTGGTGTCCTCGATGAAGGGGCTGCCGCTGGTGGCGGAGACGCGGGCGCTGCTCGATCGCATCCTGGAGGAGCAGACCGGGAAGCTGCCGGTGCTGCGCAACGCCTACGCGGTGGTGGCGCAGGCGGGGGCGCTGGAGCAGGCGCAGCGGCTGGCGCGGTCCCCGGGGGAGACGGCCGGGGTGGACGCCGGGCGGCAGGAGGCATGACGCCCATGGAAGGTCCATTCGGGGCGCTGTTCCAGGACGTGGAGCAGGAGCTTGCATCGCTGTCGATGGGGGCCGTCCTCCCCCGGCTGGTGGCGTCGGCGCTGATTGGCGCGCTGCTGTCGTCGCGGCCCTGGCGGCTGGTGCTGGGCAAGCCGCTGCCGAAGGTGGAGATGGTGCAGGCGCAGATCCTCCTCTGCGCGGCGGCGGCGGTGATTACGGCGGTGATTGGCAACAGCGTGGCGAAGGCGTTCGGGCTGGTGGGCCTGGGCGGGTTCGTGCGGTTCCGCTCCGGGCTGAAGGACCCGCGTGACGCGGCCATCCTGTTCCTGGTGATTGGCCTGGGCATGGCGTGCGGCCACGGCAACCTGGTGCTGGCGTTCGTGGGCACGGGGTTCGTGGCGGTGCTGCTCTTCGTGCTGGACCTGCTCGAGAAGAAGGCCGTGGCGGCGAAGGAGCCGAAGCAGCGGCTGCTGGTGTCCGCGCAGGCGGACGACCTGGTGCACGCGGAGGCCACGCTGAGGACGGCGCTGGGCGAGCGCAACGTGCTGGTGAAGAGCTGCGCGTTGGACTTCTCCGCGCGGCGCGTGGAGCTGGAAGTGGAGGAGCCGGAGCCTGGAAGCCTGGCGGCGGCGTTGGGACGGACGGAAGGGGCGCCCTTGCGGGGGCTGCGGTGGACGGCGGTGAGCGCGAAGGGCGCGCGGGAGGAGATGGCATGAAGTTCAGGAAGCTGGCGGTGCTGTTCGCGGCGTGGGGGGCGTTGGCCGCCTGTGGTGGCGGCGGCAGCCTGCCCACGGGGAATGATCCGGGCGCGCCCACGACGAACCCGGACGGCACGGTGGACCTCCCGGGCAACCCGGTGGACCCGAACACGGGCGGCGGCACGAAGCCGGATCAGCAGGCGGAGCTGACGACGCTGTGGCCGCTGACGACGGGCTCCACGTGGACCTACCGCATCACCGATGCGCAGGAGGGAGTCTTCAACAAGGTGGTGACGGTGCAGGGCCCGGAGACGGTCCCCGGCACGACCATGACGGCGGTCAAGGTGCACAGCCAGCAGGACCGCACGCAGACGGGCACGGTCTACGAGGAGAACTCCTGGCAGCTGGAGCTGACGACCGGCGTGGTGGTGCGTCTGCGCGAGGAGGACATCCTGGACGGCGTGGCCTCAAAGGCGACGACCTGGTCCCCGGCGATGATGAAGTCCCTGGCGGCGACGCCGGCCTCCATCCCCTGGGAGCACCAGGACAAGGTGCGGGAGCTGATCACATATTCCGCTGGCGGGACGGAGGGGAAGGAGCCGACCTACGTCTGGAAGGTGCTGGAGAAGGACGTCACGGTGACGACGCCCGCGGGCACGTTCACCAACGCCATCAAGGTCCAGCGCGACAAGCTGAACAAGAGCGGCGAGGTGAAGGAGGAGAAGCAGCGCCTGTACTGGCTCGTTCCTGGCGTGGGCAAGGTCCGCGAGGACGGCGAACGCCTGGAGGAGCTGGTGTCCTACGACGTGAAGAAGTCGTAGTCCGCTGATTCAGCTGGATGGGATTGGAGCCCGGGTTGGCGCGAGGGATGCGCTGGCCCGGGCTTTCCTTAATCGACCCGATGCATCAAGCGCATCCCGGCCTAAACGAGCTCACCATCCTCGTTGACTCTTGCTGGAAAAATTCTTCCATCGACCCTTGCGGTGACCGGGCTGCCGTCAAGCCACACCGTCACCATTTCACGCAATGTATCCCCAAGAGCCTCGGCCATGCCCTCAAGGGTCTTGGGCACGAAGGCAGACAACCTCGCCAACTCCATACTGGGCGCCATCCCCGGCCGAGCAGACAAGTAGAGCCGCACATCAAGGCGAGCCAGCACGGACAAACCCGATCGCTCCATGCCGCCCGCTCCGAAATCGCGACCATGGAGCAAAGCCCAATCAGCCACCCTCCTGTAATACTCCGCACACTCCACGCCCACTGAAGGACCCACAACCTCGCGCAGGAACTCCCTCCAAAGCTCAGTCGCCGAGCGCTTGCGATTCATCATTCCTCTGAGATCCAGACCTCGCCGCCAGCCTCAAGAGACGACGTCAACAAAGCAAGGACGGCTTCATACACATCAGCGCAATCCGCATGCAGACCGTCTGTGCGGATCTCCCTCCACTGCTCCACCACAGAATCCAGATCTTCAATCCTCCAGGGTGCGTCATACCAACCCTCACGCAGATGATATGGCAGAGCCAACCCCGTCCACCGGCCACCCTTCAGCTCAATCCTCTCCACGATAGAACTGAAATATCCATCCCACATCCGGAGAACCTTGTCTGGCACGCCCTTGACCTTCGCAACCTCTCTGCGTCTCAAATGCCCTGAGCGTACTCGACAGGCTTCCAATCACCGTTCCCGGCGCATCCGGGGGCGTGCATCAGCGATTCCTTTCAGTACACGAATCGCATCAGGCCGAAGTCTCTCATGACTTCGACCCAGCCTTTCTATTGCCATGATCGAAGTCCCAAGAACGTCGTCATCCTCCTCCTTCTCAAGCAACTCAACCAGGAAAGGAAACGCAGGAGCATATGCCCAGTGAATGGCAACACTGAACACCGCCTGGCGCCTCCACTCAGGGTCGAAATATCGAAAATACTCCATCGCCAGGTCCAGGACGTCGTTGGCGGGAGCAAAGTCCACAAGTCCTCCCAACTCCGCGAGCCCCTCGAGAACGACGAACTCATCGTCCGACCGGAGTTTCGGGCGGAGCGACTCATTGCTCACCATCACAGCCTCTCTGGATCGAGGGTCTTGAGGCCTGTCCACTCTTCATGGACGTCCGCCTCCCACCCCCGGGAGAACCAGCATCCATCCTTCCACTGAAGGCTCAAGAAGCACTGACCGGCCGGAGCCACGCGCTGCTTGCCAATGAAAAAGAAGACAAGAGCCCACACCGCAAACTCACCGCTGTCCAGTTGAGTCACTTGCAGTTCGACGACACGTTCGAGCGCGACTCCCGTGTGCGGTGACGCCAGAGCGTCCCTGAGCGTGCCATAGGCAGCATCGTCACGAACAATCTCACTGCCAGCGACAAGACGCAGCGCTCCTCCCAAAAACTCTGACAGAGCGCGAATCCACACCTCACGCGACGACCAGACGTCCGCAACCTGCATGCCTCAAGCCTCGATTCAATTGGCCCAGCGCCTTCAGCCTCCCTTCTACTCCTGGTCCGGCCGAAGGTCGCCGATCCTGCTTGTCTGAACGATCTCCCGGATGGCAGACGCGATGCGCTCCCGGGCGACGGGAGCGACGGCCACGAGATTCCGCTCGAGAAAAACCCTGCCGCCGCCCCTGAATCACCGCGACGACTCCAGGGAGCCAGCCTTTGGCCTCGACCTCCCAAGCGTCATCCTCGAAACCGGGTGGGAACTCCAGGACGATGTTGCTCATTCCTTGCACCCGGTGCTCTGGCACGCGGTCGTGGCTCGCTTCTTTATCCCTTCAGCCCATTCCTGGTAGCTCTTCCGGAGCATCGGCCGGACCGGCTCTGCGCACAGCGACATCAAGGCATCTGCCAAGGCAACTGAATCGCTAGCCTTCATCCACAGTTCAATCGCGTTATAGACATCATGCGCGTACTTCCGGCCCGCCAAGGGATAAAGCCTCGCCATCAAGTATCCCGCGAGACGCGGCTGCACATCCATCATGGACTCAAGAAGCAGCATGATGCGTCGCACGAGTTCGTACTCTTCTGCATGAAGCCCGACTTGCTTCCTCAGCGCTTCGAACAGGGAAGCGCCTTCCCCTTCGTCCAGAATCTGAGTCGCCGCGGATAGCACGTCGGTGCGATGTGGCGACTCAACCAACTCAGTGGCGACCCACTGAATGAATTCCTGGTCTTCAACGCGCTTGCTCATCGCAGAAAAGGCTCCGATCTCTGCCGGGTAGGCGCTGGGAAATCATGCGAGGGTGACATCCGTGACGCCCACCCCGACGACCGTCCCTGCTGGCGCTGCGCGTCCATGCAGATACCAGACCCCGCGCCAGAACACCCAGGGCGAGTTGAAGTACATCGACCACTGAACCGGGCCGACGCGATAAATCTCCCAGCTCTCTCGGGTAAACGACTGACCGTTGGGCAGAACCATCAAGAGGCCTCCGTCTGCGCCATCGTCTCCCCGAACCCGGTGCGTAGGTGCCCACGGACGTGTCCGATCGTCAGCGGGATAGCCCGGTTCGGTTTGGCGAAGCTCCTGCTCATGGCGGAACCGCTCAATCCAACGTGCCTGAGCCTCCGCCGCCTGCTCCATGGCCGCATCTCGCTGTTCCGCGGGAATGTGCTCGAACCCGGGAACAAAGACCCCGTCCAGGGAATCATCCGGAGGCATCTTGGCACCACAGACGGAGCACGACTCATTATCGTCGGACCAGGCGCCACACACTCCACACTGGAACTCCACACCTGGGATTCGCACTCGAACGCCTCTCAGCGGCGGTATCTGGCCGGGCCTTGCGACTCCAGCCCCACTTCCCTGACCTCGACCGGCACATTCACTTCGAAGGCGATGACCGCGTAGAGGTCTGCTCCACACCGCTCGCAGCTCAGGAGACAGTCCTCCTCGACATGGTCAGGGTGACTCAAGTCCGGAACGTGAACGTCCGCATCGTTCCATTTATCGAATGAGCGATGCCCCCTGGGCCACCAGTCCATGAGCTGTCCGAGCGCGTATTCCCTCTGGCAGAAGCGCCCCCGGTCATCCCCGTCGAACGAGGATGCCACATGGCACTCGGCCCGCATCACCGAAGCCTGACCGCAGCTGGGGCATGTCCCTTCGAAAAGCACATGATTGTATGCCGCCATCCGTCCCTCTCGTTCGGCGGCCGGCCCCCAGTCCTGGGACGTCTCCATCCGCTTCCCGGTCCAAGCCATCAAGCCAACGCGACATCACCCCAGAAGCGCTTCGTTTTCCGGCCAGCCTACTCCTCGCCGTCCCTTCCTGATCCATCATCACGTCCCATGGCGCCCTGGGGGCTATCACTGCCCTCGATGCTCTTCGTATCGCCCTGCACCATGTCATAGAAGCCCCGTTCGACATCCACCTCGGGTAAGCCGTTGCGTGGGGTCTTGACAGTGACTCGCATGTCTCCGACCCGCATCCACCAGACCTCGTCTTCCACCTGCTCGACGTGGAGCCAGTCGCCCACGACCAACTCCTTCAGGGCGCCCTGGGCCACTTCCGTCAGGTAGACACGGTCGGGCTCGGAGCCCTCTACGTATTCATCAACGCGCGCCAGGTTCATGGGGACGCCTTGGATGACCGCCGCGCCTTGTCTGAATTGGACATCTATCGGCTCCACTTCACGTTTGAACGTCTCTCAATGTGGGCCGCCGCCCGTCGAGTTTCGCGCCCCATTCAATCGCCATGGGTCCCCAAAAGTCGGCCGGCGCCAGCAAGCGTTCGGGGTCTCGCTCGGCAATCTCGAGCACTTCTCTCGCCGCAATGGCCTTTCCGGTCACCATCTCCCGGTAAAGAACCCAGAGCCCCTCCCTGACTGCATTCTCCAGGCGCCAATACGCCTGTTCGAATTCGGAGTCCGCCTGTGCCACCATCAGGGCTCGCAGCGCATCAGGGATGCGAACCGCAGGTCCGGCTATCTCATACGGAGATGACCATGGATGCCTGGCAAGCTCCGCCTCAACGAGGATCCTGACGTCCATCAGCAACCCACCTTTGCTCAGCGAACGCGATTCCGTACTCGCACACACATTCGCATGCCTTTAGAGTACCTGACAAAAACAAGGGCAGGCCTGGGCGTGGAGGCGGTCGGTGTCCACCTTCGTTGGAGGCTGTAAGCAACTCGGGTCCGCAGCCGGCCCTCGTAATCGCGCTTTCCGAACGGACTTCGCGGCCACCACGCACTTGAAGTCAGGTGGGTAGTGCTCCGGGGCGAACGAAAACAATGTGTTTCCGATTTCAACCCTGAACCTCAGGTTCCACTGACGCGCTTCCTCCCCCTCCAGCAACTCGAACACCCTCTTGGAGGTATCCGTCCTCCACTCAGCAGGCAGCGAGAGGAGAAAGACACCATCAAACTTGATGAAGAGATCCGCAGCCACGGTCGTGTCGATGAACCCGGCGACAATCAGGTTTCCGCCGACGTACTCCCAGATCTAAAAGTCCATCCACGGATGAGACCGGAACTGGGCATCAATCCTGTTCACCACGGCAGTCAGGTCTTCTTGACTCATTCCGCCTCCAGCCGGGCCACCTGGACCACGGTCGACGTGACACCGTTCGAGCCCAGCACCTGCTTCAGCCACTCCATCTCCAAGCGGGTCCTGTCTCTTACGACGCCGGGGATCCTCGCCTTCCGTGAAGGGCTTGCCTTGGAAGAAGGCCTGTTCGGCCTCCCACGTGGTCACATCGTAGGTCAGTCGCATCGGGCACGGTCGGGGTCGACGCGCCGACGCTCAGGCCCGCGCTGCGTTGTCGTACGACACGCGCAGGCCGTCGTGCGTCACGGTGATGAACGGGCGGCCCATCCAGCCGCAGTGCGTGCAGACCGCGTTCGGACCGGTCGCCGTCACGCGCACCGGCAGGTCCGACTCGCACACGGGGCAGCCCTCGGGGAGCGTGTACTCACGGGTCTGGGAGTGGACTTCGGTCATGTCTTCAGGGGTAACGCAGCCTGCGGACTCCGCAAGGCGGCGCCCTCTACGCCCCTGCATCACGACATGCAATGCACGCCCTTCTGTCTGCCTTTCAGCCACAACCGGCGCCCGCACGCCTGCCTACCCGTGGGCGCCTGATTTCCGGATGAACGTTGAGCCATGAACGGTTGGGCCCCGGTCCCGAATGTCTCGGGCTGGAGGATTCATGGACCGGACGAAGTCTCTTTCGCTCGCTGCCCTGGCTGCCCTGTTCGTTGGGGGCTTCGCCTCGGGTGACGCGCTCGCCCTGCCGCGTGATCCCTACCTTCAGAAGGTAGGCCCCGACACCGCCACCGTGGCGTTCCGGCTCTCTTCGAACTGCTCCAGCGCCCAGGTGCGCTACGGCGTCGGCGACACCACCCAGGCAGCCCGGTCCACCGCCACCGCGAAGATCCACGCCGTGGTCCTCACCGGCCTGTCCCCCGGCACCGCCTATACATACTCCGTGGACGCTTGCGGTGAGACGACCCCGGCGAAGACGTTCAGCACCGCCCCCGTGCCCGGCACGCGGCGCGTGCACTTCGCCGCCGTGGGCGACTTCGGCACCGGCGGCAGCGACCAGAAGAAGGTCGCCGCCTCCATGCTCACCAACAAGCCGGAGCTCTTCGTCGCCCTGGGCGACAACGCCTACGCGTCCGGCACCGAGACCGAGTTCCAGACCAACCTCTTCACCCCCATGGCCGCCCTGCTCGCGCAGGTGCCCATGTTCGCCACGCCCGGCAATCACGAGTACGTCACGAACGAGGCCCAGCCCTACCTGGACAACCTCTACCTGCCCACCAACAACGCGGAGGGCTCGGAGCGCTACTACTCGTTCGACTGGGGCCACGTGCACTTCGTGTCCATCGACTCGAACTGCGCCGTGGGCCTGGCGTCCGCGTCCAAGTGCACGCTCGCCGCGCAGAAGGCGTTCGTGGAGAAGGACCTGGCCGCCACCACGCAGCCGTGGAAGGTCGTCTTCTTCCACCACCCGTCCTGGTCCAGCGGCGAGCACGGCTCGCAGCTCACCATGCGCCGCCAGTTCGGCCCCCTGTTCGAGAAGTACGGCGTGGACCTGGTCCTCACCGGCCACGACCACGACTACGAGCGCAGCAAGCCCATGCTCGGTGACGCCGAGGCCGGCAACGGCCAGCAGGGCATCCCCTACCTCGTCGTCGGCGGCGGCGGCGCCACCCTGCGCATGTTCGCCACGTCGCGCCCCTCCTGGAGCGTCATCCGCGACGACGCGGCCCACGGCTTCCTCGACGTGGACGTCGTGGAGGGCACCCTCACCGCGAAGCTCGTGAAGACGGATGGCGGCATCCTGGACTCGCTCACCCTCTCCAAGACGCTGCCCGCGCAGCCGGAGGCGCCGCGGGGCACGCTGAACGTCGCCGTCGACAGCGCCAGCGGCACCGCGCCCCACACGGCCGCGTTCACCGCGACGGCCTCCCAGTCCGGCGCCACCGTCACCTGGGACTTCGGCGACGGCGCCACCGCCGAGGGCCCCCAGGCGCAGCACGTCTTCGCCCAGGCCGGCACCTACACGGTGACGGCCACGGCCACCGTCCAGGGCGCCGCCCCGCTGACGTCCACCACCGTGGTCACCGTGACGTCCAACGGCACCGGCACCGGAGAGGACCCCGGCACCACGCCGTCCGACCCCGCCGACCCCCGCCCCGAGCTTCCGGCCACACCCACGACGCCGGGCGTCACGCCGGGGGTTGACGACCCGAACGGGAGCAGTGGCTGCGCCGCCGGCCCCTCCGCGGCCCTGATTCCCGCCGCCGCGGCCCTCCTGGCCG
>NZ_JBKGHJ010000230.1:0-13165 GCF_046520365.1 Corallococcus sp. 4LFB | reverse complement strand
TCGCCGCGCGCACGAACCCGCGCGGATTCGCGTTGAGCCCGCGGGCGCGATGTCGCGGCATCGGGTCCACGTGGCCCGGGGCGGCCATTGGAGTACCAGGCCTCGCGGCCCGGCCGGCCGTCGTCGCGGAGAAGAAGAGCCACCCGTCCGCCTCCGCGAAGGCCGTGGGGGTGCTGCCCACGGGGCCCGGCTCCAGGTCCTGCACGAGCACCGTGCCCTGCGCCGTGCCGTCCGTGCTCCACAGCTCGCGGCCGTGCACGCCGTCGTCCGCCGCGAAGTACAGCCGCCCGCCCATCACCGTCAGGCCGGAGGGCCGCGAGCCCAGGGGCCCCGGCCGCACGTCCTTCACCAGGCGGGTGCCCATGCGCGTGCCGTCGCTCCTCCACAGCTCGCCGCCGTGGAGCAGGTCGCCGGGCTCGCCGAAGAAGCCCTCCGCGCCGGCCATGAAGTACACGCTGGTGCCCAGCGGCGTGAGCTCCGACGGGTAGTCCCCCGGGACGTGCACCAGCGGGAACGTGGTGAGGGGCTGGCCCAGCGTCACCCAGAGGTCCGCCTCGCCCAGGCCCGGGTCCACGAGGAAGAAGAGGCGCTCGCTCCCCGCGGGAGTCAGCGCGAAGAGCACCGTCCAGGCCGGGCCCCGGAAGAGCACCCGCGAGGCGCCGGTGCGCGCTTCATGCACCCACAGCGTCACCGAGTCGTCGCCGTACGCCACCAGCGCCAGCCTCCCGTTCCACTCCGTCAGGTCGTCCAGGAGCAGCGAGTCCGGCCCGGGCGCGAACTCCTGCGTGAGCTGCGTGCCCTTCGCCGTGCCGTCCGTGCTCCACAGCTCGCGGCCGTGCACGCCGTCATCCGCGGTGAAGTACAGCCGCGCGCCCACCACCGTCAGCCGTCCGGCGCGCTGCCCTGCGCCCCGGGCCGCAGGTCCGCCACCAGCACCGTGCCCCCTTCCGTGCCGTCCGTGCTCCACAGCTCCGGCCCGTTCACCCCGTCGTCCGCGACGAAGAACAGCCGCCCGCCCATCCGCGTGAGGAAGCGCGGCGTGCTGCCATGCGCCCCGGGCCGCAGGTCCTTCACCCGGCGCGACGTCCGTGCTGCTCCCGTCCGTCACCCACAGCTCGTTGCCGGCCACGCCGTCATCCGCGCCGTAGAAGACGCGCCCGTCCACCTCCACCAGCGTCTCCGGCGCCGAGCCCTCCGCGCCGGGACGCAGGTCGCCCACGGGCCGCGCCGACGGGCCACACGGCTGCGCCCCTCCGGAAGCCGCCGCGTCCACCCCCTCCACCATCGCCGCCGACGCCTCGCCCCTCGCCGCCCCAGCCTCACCGTCCGCCGCGCCACAGCCCACCCCGATGACGCCGGAGAGCAGCAGCACGAGGACCGGAACACCACGCCACGCCGCCATCACTCACGCCTCCTCGGGGCGGCGCGGTCCTGTCCGGACCGCCGCACCTGTGCTGGAAATTGATGTTTGCAGCGGAATGGGCCAGCTCATGGCCGGGCAGGATGGCTCAGGGGTGTCCAGCCGTGAGCGCCGTGGAAGGCCAGCTGCCGTCAGCCGAACGAAAGAACCGTTCGGCTGGCGACGCCTGCGGACTCCTACGGGAAAAAGACTTGCGCGTATTTTCCTAGGATTTCCAAGCCCTTGGAGCGCCGCGTCTCGCCCCTGGGGGCGGGCGCGGTGTCCGGAAGTCAGGGGCTGGAGCGCAGGGACTTGAGGGCTTCGCGGAAGAGGGCCTGGAAGGTGGCGTCCGGACCCAGGCGCTCGATGACGACGTCCGCGGCCTTCTCCGCCTGGGGCTGCTTGTAGCCCAGGTTGAGCAGCGCGGAGACGAGGTCGGCCTTGTTGCCGGAGGTGACGGGCGCGCGGGGCGTGGTGCCGCGCGCGATGCCCTCCGAGTGCAGGTTGCGCACCTTCTCCTTGAGCTCCAGCACGAGCCGCTCCGCGGTCTTCTTGCCCACGCCGTGGATCTTCGCGAGCCGGGCCGTCTCCCCGCGCGACAGCGCCGCGATGAGCTCGCCCACCTCCATGCCGGACATCACGCCCAGGGCCATGCGCGGGCCGACGCGGGACACGGTGTTGAGCAGCTGGAAGAGCTCCTCCTCCTGGGGGGAGAGGAAGCCGAAGAGCTCGAAGGCGTCCTCGCGCACCACGGTGCGGATGCGCAGGTCCACCGGCTGGCCGTCCGCGGGCAGCTTGCCCAGGGAGACCATGGAGAGGTTCACGCGGTAGCCCACGCCGTCCACGTCGATGACGGCGTCCTCGGGGCCCTTCTCCAACACGTTGCCACGCAGCCGGGCGATCATCGACGGGCCTCCGGGCGCTGGTAGGCGGACGACAGGCGGTCCGCGAGCACCGACGCGGCCCCCTTGCGCTTGCCGCTGCGGGGCGCGCTGGCGCGGGGCATGCCCACGCGGAACTGGTTCAAGTGGCACAGCGCGACCGCGAGCGCGTCGCTGGCATCCGCGCGCTCCAGCGTCGCCTCGTCCACGCCGAGCAGCGTGCGCACCATGCGCGCCACCGCGTCCTTGTTGCCCGCGCCGCTGGCGCCCACGGACTTCTTCACGCTCGCGGGGGCGTACTCGTGCACGGTCAGGCCCGCCTGCGCCGCGGCCAGCAGCGCCACGCCGCGCGCGTGGCCCAGCACCAGGGCGCTGCGGGCGTTGCGGAAGGTGAAGAGGCCTTCCACGGCCACGGCCTCCGGTTGGTAGCGCTGGAGCGCGGCGCTCAAGGCGGCGTGCAAATCCTTCAGGCGTTCAGCGAGGGGCGCGGACTCCACCACCTTGATGACGCCATGGCCCAGGTGCACCAGGCGGCCCTTCTTCTCCTCCACCACCCCGAAGCCCATGAAGCGGCTGCCAGGGTCCACGCCGAGCACGCGCACCGGCCGTTCCTTTCCCACGCGCCCCTCAGGGGCTCACGTGGACAGCGACTCCATCAGGGACTCGTCGATTTCGAAGTTGGCGTGCACGTGCTGCACGTCGTCGTTGTCGTCGAGCGCGTCCATCAGCTTCAACAGCCGCTTCGCGTTGTCGCCTTCCACCTTCACGGTGTTCTGCGGCACGAAGGTCCACTTCTGTTCGCCCAGGGGCAGGCCCGCGGCCTCCAGCTTCGCGCCCACCGCGTGCAGGTCCGCCGGGGCGGTGCGCACCTCGAAGCCGTCCGGCCCCTGGTCCACCACGTCCTCCGCGCCCGCGTCCAGGGCCTGCTCCATCACCTGGTCCTCGGTGGGGCCGGGCTTCACGGTGATGACGCCCTTCTTGTGGAACATCCAGCCCACGGCGCCTTCCGCGCCCATGTTGCCGCCGTAGTTGCCCAGGAGGTTTCGCACGTCGCTGGCGGAGCGGTTCCGGTTGTCGGTGAGGCACTCGATGATGAGCGCGACGCCGCCGGGGCCGTAGCCCTCGTACGTCACCTCTTCGTAGGCCTCGCCGGCCAGCTCGCCCGTGCCCTTCTTGATGGCGCGCTCGATGGTGTCGCGCGGGATGTTGGACTCGCGCGCCTGGGCCACGGCCACGCGCAGGCGGGCGTTGCTGGCCGGGTCACCACCGCCCAGCCGCGCGGCGACGGTCATCTCCTTGATGGCCTTGGAGTAGAGCTTGCCCTTGGCCACGCCCAGGACTGCGTTGCGGCGCTTGAGTTTCGACCATCGGTTGTGACCGGACATGGCGGCGGCTTCGGCGAGGGGTGGACGGGCGTTCAGCCCGTGGCGCTCCCGGCCTTGTGCCCCGAGCAGGCCGCCCGAGTCAAACCCCTACGACGCGTCCGGCTCCGAGTCAGGCGCCAGGACGGGCTCGAACAGGCGGGGCGGCCCCGCGCACTCCCGGGCGCGCTCGCGCTCCTCCACCAGGATGGCGGGCACCAGCACGCCCAGCATGAACAGCCGGGTGGCCGCCTCGTAGGCCAGCGCCTCCGGGAAGCGGCACTCCAGCAGCATCGCGCGCACGGTGCGCCGGCCGTCGAAGAGGCGCACCACCTGCTCCACGTCCTCGGGGAGCGAGGGCAGCTCCCGCGCCAGCCGGTTGAAGTCCACCGTGAGCCGCGCCGCCAGGGGCAGGCCCCGGACGCGCAGCTGTTCGAAGCGCTCCAGGCCGGGCACCACCTGGTCGCACAGGAACGGGCGGTCCAGGGTGAAGGTGCCCCGGTGCAGCTCCGGGCCGAACGTCACCGTGTACGCGCCCGCGCCGAAGCACAGCATGCGCCGGAACGCGAGGCTGCCGCGCTCGCCGTGGAAGCTCGCGTCCACCACCAGGCCGTGGCGGAAGACGAAGGCGCCGGTGTCCTCGGCCAGCACCACCCGTCCGGAGCGCACGCCGGACAGGAGCGCGCGCACCAGCCCCACCAGGGGCAGCGTCGCGGTGTGCGCGTCGTAGACGTCCTCCTCGCCGCGCCGTCCCGCCTTGAGCCGCGCGAGCACCGCGACGTCGCGCGCGTCCACCGGCTCCACCAGGTACTCATCCGCGCCCACGCCCGCGGCCAGGTCGCGGTGGAACTCCTCCGGGTGCCGCGCCACCAGCAGCACCGGCAGGTGCGCGGACCTCGCGTCCGTCCGGAGCACGCCGCAGAGGCTGAAGCCGTCACCGTCCGGCAGGTCCGCGTCGATGATGACCAGCCGGGGCAGCGTCAGCGCCGGACGGCCGCGCCGGCTCCGCGTCCCGCTCCAGGTCCTGCCGCGACATCCCCGCCTCCACGCCCAGCCGGGCCAGCGCCGCGCGAGCCCCGTCCACCTGCACGGGCTCGAAGCCCTCCGCGATGAGCGCCTCCGTCACCGCCGGCCGCGCCGTCTCGCCCACCAGCAACACCGAGCCCGACCCCTCACCCTGAAGGGCGAGTGTGTCGTGACCTCCCAGCGGCGTGGAGGTTCCAGGGGGAGGTGCGACGTGCAGGTAGGCAACCATGGATTCCCCATTCTTCCAGGGAACCCGAGCGAATGCACAACCCCCCTCCAAGTCCCTGGATTCGTTGGGTTTTGGCCAGACCGCATCCCACGCTAGGGTGCGCGCCCATGACGCGCCTCGGACTGCTGCTTGCCCTCCTCGTCGTGCCCGGCCTGGCCCTGGCCCAGGACGCCGAAGTCTCCTTCTCGCGGGAGGACCCGCTGGGCTCCGTGGTGGCGCCGGTGATGCTGCCCGCGGGGGCGACGGCGCTCTATGGCTACACGGGCGCGCCGGAGGTGGGCCTGGGGTTCCGTCAGGGGTTGGGCGCGCTGGAGGTGGAGGCGCGGGCGCGCTTCGACTGGTTCAAGCTGGGCGCGTCGCTGGAGCTCGTGGGCCGCAAGGAGGTGGTGCGGCGCGGGGCGTTCGGGCTGGCGCCGACGCTGGGCGTGGGCCTGGTGCTCAACTCCGGCGCCACGTACATGGACGACGACAACTTCTCCGGCGTGCTGGTGCGCATCCTGCCGGGGCTGGTGGCGGGCTACCGGGTGGCGGACACCGTGATGCTGCTGGGGCTGGTGGACCTGCCCATCGACCTGGGGCTCACCGGCGACAAGCAGCGGCGCTTCCAGGCGCTGGGAGGCCTGGGCGTGGAGGTGTACCTGGGTGGCAACCTGTCGCTGCTCGCGGCGGGACAGGTGGGCGTGGAGACGTTCCAGGAGCGCGCGGGCGCGGGCCACACGCGGCTGGGCCTCACCGGGCGCGTGGGCCTGGGCACGCGGCTGTTCTAGAAGTCCGGCGGAGGGCTCTGGCGCGGCGTGCCCATCAGCTCCAGGGTGCGCAGCGCGACGCGGATGAGCGTCTGGGCGCACGGCTCGCAGCCTCCGCCGCAGCAGTGCGGCCAGCGTCCTTCCGGGTCGCGCAGGAGCGGGCGCACGCTGGACTGGTAGTAGCTGGGGAGCTGGTGCTCCTCGCTCGCGCGCGAGAGCGCGTCTTCGAGGGCCAGGGGCGAGGGGGCGGGGACGTCGGACACGCGCCCGTTCATACCAGCCACCGGGGGCCTTGTCAGAGCAGAGAGGTCTGCGCCGGGGCCTCGGGCGCGGCGCCGTCCGCGGGCTGGCAGTGCGCGCACCAGTGCGTGTTGCGCCCCCCGATTCTCAGGTGCGACACGGGCGTGGCGCAGCGGGGACAGGGCGCTCCCGTCTTGCCGAAGATGTTGCGCCGGTGTTTGGCCTGCCCCTGCACGCCGAACAGGTCGCGCTGCGTGCCGCGCAGCCGCAGCCCCTCCTCCAGCACGTCGCGGATGCCCCGGTGCAGCCGGACGATTTCGGCGGGAGACAGCGACGACGCCAGCCGCCGGGGATCGATGCCCGCGGCCCACAGGCTCTCGTCCGCGTCGCGGTTGCCCAGCCCCGCGAGCACGCGCTGGTTCAGGAGCACCGTCTTGAGCGCGCTGCGCCTGCGCTGGAGCAGCTTCGCCAGCACCGCCGGCGTGAAGGCCTCGTCGAGCGCCTCCGGCCCCAGCTCCTCCAGCTTGAGCTGCGAGGCCAGCATCGCGGTAGGCCCCAGCGCCACGCGCGCGTAGCCCAGCGTGTCGGTGAGCTGGAGCTCCTCGTTGCCCTCCAGCGTGAGGACCACGAGCGTCGCGGGAGGCCGCTCGCTGCCGGAGGGCCGCAGCTGCAGCTCCCCCCACAGCATGAAGTGCAGCGCGAGCGTCTGTCCGTCATCCAGCGTCAGCAGCATGAACTTCGCGCGCCGCTCCGCATCGAGCACCTTGCGGCCCCGGAGGTTCTGGATGAAGTCCGGCGGCGAGGCGAAGCGCACCGCCGCGGGCACCAGCACCTCCGCGTCCACGAAGCGGCGGCCCACCACGGCCTGCTTCAGGTCCCGGACGATGATCTCCACTTCAGGAACTTCGGCCACGCGCAGCCTCCCCCACGGGTCACAACGTAGGAAGGATGCGAGGTAACGCCACGGGTTGCCTCCCGCTGACGGTGGCGCCTCGTCCGTCCGCCGGGCATCCGGCCGGACGGGGCCCCGTCCGTGCCCTGCCCCGCGTCAGGCGCGCACGGTCACTTCGTGCACGTCGCGGTCCACCTCGCGCACGTCCATCTTCACGTCCAGGAAGTGCGCCATGGTGTCGCGCTGCGTGAGCGCGTGGCTGTCCAGCGCCAGCGTGCGGAAGCTTCCGCCCTTCGCCAGGGCGCACAGCAGGAGGAGCTGATCACACAGGTGCTCGCCCACGGGCACACCGGCGTCCAGGTAGCGCTTCACCTTCGTGGCCACCTCCTCGCCCACGACCTCCGCGCGCTTGCCGCGCTCGCCGAAGCCGGTGAAGACCTCCGTCACGTGCTCGCTCTCCACCTCGACGCGCAGCACGTTGCCCGGACCGAAGGCGCGCTTGAGCTCCTCCGGCCGCTGCTGCTCCGGCCGCAGCTTCAGCACGGCGGCCACGGCGTCCAGCTCGCGCTTCGCTACGTCGAAGGGGATGGCCGCCACCTGGGCCACGGCCTCCGTGCGCAGCACCCGGCCGCGCTCCAGCAACTGGAGCGGCTGGAGCTTCGCGGGATGGATGTCCACGCGGAAGCGGCCACCGCCGGCCGGGTAGAAGCCGGGCCGCTCCAGCGTCACGTCCACGCGCGGGCCCATGCGGCGCAGGAGCGGCAGGTACGTCTTCTCCAGGAAGTCGAACGGCGGCGCGCCGGGTTGTGCGTCCCGCCCTCCAGCATCAGCGTGGACGGTCCTTCCGCGTGCAGCAGCGCGGGCAGCACCGTCTGGAGCACCAGCGTCGCGCTGCCCGCCGTGCCCACCGCGAAGTGGTAGTTGCCCGCTGTCAGCGCGCGCGGGTGGAAGGACAGCTGCCTGGAGCCCAGCTCCGCGCCCGTCACCTCCGCGGCGCCCACGGCCTCCGCGGCCTTGAGCGCGGTGAGGTGCTGGCGCAGCAGGCCCGGCTTGGCGCGGCCCGCGCGCACGTTGACCATCTCGAACGGCGTGCCCGTCACCAGCGACAGCGCCAGCGCGGTGCGCAGCACCTGGCCGCCCCCCTCCCCCTGTGAACCATCGATGCGGACCATGTGCGTGGTGCTCCCTTGCGCGCTCGCGGACGGATGCAGCATCCCATCCCTGATTACAAAAAATAGCGGCGCCCGCTCCCCCACCTTAACGGCCGCTCGCGCGGACCTCTTCGGGGGAACGGGCGCCTCGGTGGCTTCATCCCGGCATGTGCACCTCCGCGGGCGTCGGGTGGGTTGTGCTGCGGCTATCCCTTCACGCACACCACCTGCTTGAGCGTGTGGACGACCTCCACCAGGTCCGCCTGCGCGGCCATCACGGCGTCGATGGGCTTGTACGCGGCCGGCGTCTCGTCAATCACGTCCACGTCCTTGCGGCACTCCACGCCCTCGGTCGCCTTCGCGTGGTCCTCCAGCGTGAAGCGCTTCTTCGCCGCTTCCCGCGACATCACGCGGCCCGCGCCGTGGCTGCACGAGTGGAACGCGTCCGCGTTTCCCTTCCCGCGGACGATGTAGGAACGGGCCCCCATGCTGCCGGGGATGATTCCCATGTCGCCCTCGCGCGCCCGCACCGCGCCCTTGCGGGTCACGAAGCAGTTCTTTCCGAAGTGGTGCTCGCGCGAGATGTAGTTGTGGTGGCAGTTCACCGCGGACTCGGACAGCTCGAACGGGGGCAGCTCACCGCTCGCCTTCAGGGCCTCCACCGCCGAGTGCAGCATGAGCTCGCGGTTCATCGCCGCGAAGTCCTGCGCCCAGCTCACCGCGAACACGTAGTCATCGAAGTGCTCCGTCCCCTCCGGCAGGTACGCCAGGTCCGCGTCCGGCAGGCGGACGAAGAAGCGCTGCATGTCCTCCTTCGCCAGCTCGATGAAGTGGCTTCCGATGCGGTTCCCCACCCCGCGCGACCCCGAGTGCAGCATCAGCCACACGCCGTCCGACTCATCGACGCACAGCTCGATGAAGTGGTTACCCGTTCCCAGCGTTCCCAGGTGCGCCAGCTCCGGCCCACGGCCGATGCGCGGGTGCTTCGCGACGATGCGCGCATACCCCTCCGCCAGGCGGGCCCAGGCAGCGGTATGCGTCGCGGGCGAGTCCTTCCACGCGCCACGGTCATTCCGGCCGCCGTTGTCCGTACGGCCGTGCGGCACCGCCGCCTCGATGGCCGAGCGCACCCCGCGCAGCGAGTCCGGCAGCTGCCCGGCGCGCAGCGTCGTGCGCACGGCGATCATCCCGCATCCGATGTCCACGCCCACCGCCGCCGGCACCACCGCGCCCACCGTGGGCACCACGCTCCCGACCGTCGCGCCGTAACCGCGGTGCACGTCCGGCATCACCGCGACCCACTTGTGGATGAAGGGCAGGCCGCGGAGGTTGCGAAGCTGCTTCTTCGCCTCGTCCTCGAACGGCACCCCCACCGTCCACGCCTTGATGGGGCGGCCCGCTTCGTCCGACAGCACTTCGTAGTTCGTGTTCACGCGGTCCATGGCTCTGCACCTTTCGGTCGTTCGACCCGGGCGCTGTGTCCCGGTCACGTGGGGGAGCTAGAGCAGCCGGCGTGCCAACCCCGTCTCCGAGGGGAGCACCTGGGGCAGGCTGGAAATCCATATCCCATGGGATAAATACCTATCCTGATGGCTCAAAAGGCGAAGACGCGGCGCACGGTCGTCCTCGGGATGCTGGGGACGACGCTGGACACGGGGATGGGGTCGCAGCGCTGGACGCGGTGGCGGCCCACGGTGTCGCTGTGTCAGCAGGAGGACCTGCTGGTGCACCGGCTGGAGTTGCTGCATCCGCCCCGGGCGTCGTCACTGGCCACGGTCATCCAGCAGGACATCGCGCAGGTGTCTCCGGAGACGGAGGTGCGGCTGACGTCGCTGCCCATCCAGGACCCGTGGAACCTGGAGGAGACGTATGGCGCGCTGCTGGACCACGTGCGCGCGCAGTCCTTCCATCCGGAGGAAGAGGACTACCTGGTGCACATCACCACGGGCACGCACATCGCGCAGATCTGCATGTTCCTCCTGGTGGAGAGCCGGCTGATTCCGGGCCGGCTGGTGCAGACGTCCCCGGGCAAGGGGAAGGAGCACGGGGCGGTGGGCACGCACGCCATCATCGACCTGGACCTGTCGAACTACGACACGCTGGCGGCGCGCTTCCGGCGGCAGCAGCGCGAGGGGCTGTCGTTCCTCAAGTCCGGCATCGACACGCGCAACGCCGCGTTCAACCGGATCATCGAGCGGATCGAGCAGGTGGCCGTGCAGTCCCGCGCGCCGCTGCTGCTGACGGGGCCCACGGGCGCGGGCAAGTCGCAGCTCGCCAAGCGCATCTACGCGCTGAAGAAGGCGCGCAACCAGGTGGCGGGGCCCTTCGTGGACTTGAACTGCGCCACGCTGCGCGGCGACGGGGCCATGTCCACGCTCTTTGGCCACGTGAAGGGCGCGTTCACGGGCGCGGTGGGTGACCGGCCCGGACTGATGCGACAGGCGAACGGCGGCGTGCTGTTCCTGGACGAGATTGGCGAGCTGGGCGCGGACGAGCAGGCCATGTTGCTGCGCGCGCTGGAGGACAAGCGGTTCCTGCCCGTGGGCGCGGACAAGGAGGCGGAGAGCGACTTCCAGCTCATCGCGGGGACGAACCGCGACCTCCAGCTGGACGTGGAGCGGGGACGGTTCCGCGAGGACCTGCTCGCGCGCATCAACCTGTGGACCTTCCGGCTGCCCGCGCTGCGCGAGCGTCCGGAGGACATCGCGCCCAACCTGCAATACGAACTGGATCAGGCCTCACAGGCGCTGGGCACCCGGGTGACGATGAGCAAGGAGGCCCAGGAGTTCTTCCTGCGCTTCGCCACGTCTCCGGAGGCCCGGTGGAGCGGCAACTTCCGCGACCTCAACGCGGCGGTGCTGCGCATGTCCACGCTGGCCGCGGGCGGACGGATGACCCGCGAGGTGGTGGACGAGGAGCTGGAGCGGCTGCGCGCGCAGTGGCGGCCGGCGGGCTCGGCGGCGACGTCCGGGAGCGAGGACGTGCTGGCGGAGGTGATGGGCCCGGCGCGCGCGGCGGAGCTGGACCGGTTCGACCGGGTGCAGCTCGCGGATGTGGTCTCCGTGTGCCGCTCCGCGCGCTCGTTGTCGGACGCGGGCCGGACGCTGTTCGCGCAGTCGCGTGCGCAGAAGAAGAGCGTCAACGACGCGGACCGGCTCCGGAAGTACCTGGCCCGCTTCGGCCTGGCATGGGCGGACGTGAGCGGCCGCGACGCGGAGTGACCGGCCGTTCCATCCGAGCAGCGGAAACCTGTCCGACTGTAGGACAGGTTCTGGACGATCGTGTCGGAGGGGGCTCCAGCCGTGGCGTCAGCGGAAGGCGTCCGCCATGGACCGGCATTGCGGTGTAGCCAGCGCCTCGTCGGGCACCCGGACTGTGCCCTCGTCGGGAGAGGACGGGACGGGCGCGGAGGGTGCCGCTGGCGCGTTCGCTCCACTCAGCCACGCGGGCGGCACCGTGCATTCGACGGTGAGCGGCCCTTCGAACGTCGCGCGCACCCGTCCGTCCTTCGTTCGCACCTCGCCCGCCACCTGGTTCCCGGTGACGGTCAGCTCCAGGGTGCCCTCGTCCATCGCCATCGAGGACCCATCGGGCTGCGGGGAGTCCACCACCGCGAGGCCCGGCCCCAGCGCCGCCTGCGGGATGATCCGCGCGGTGGCGTGTTTCGACTTCACGAACTTCTCATCCACCGCCATGCGGAAGCGCCAGGTCCCTCCGTCCTCCGACTGCGCGCTCAGCGCGACGCTCATCAGCGTCACCGGCGGTTCGCCGAGGAAGTCGGCGCTGAACCGCACGGCCGGGGCCGAGTAGGTCCCTTTGTCCGTGCGCACCGTGGCCGCGCCGCGCGGCTGGGGACGCTCGGAGCCTCCGGAGGACGCCGACGCCGCGGGAGCGCCCTCGAGCGCTCCTCGCGACACCATCTGTTCCTCCTTCGGCTTCGCGCAGGCCCCCAGCAGCAGCGCTGCCACCAGGGCGCCGTACCGCATGCTCAGCACCCCACCCGCAGGGTCATCGCGCTGACGGTGGTGTTGTCGTTCTCACGCAGCTCCGACACCGCGCCCTCTGGATCCATGTCCAGGTAGACGTAGTACGTGTTGAACGGCAGCGACGCCGGCACCGTGAAGCCCAGCGAGTAGGTACCCTCCGAGAACGCCCCCAGCGCGTGGTTGAACGTGGCCACGACGGTGGTGGACTCGCTGTAGCCGTTCGGCGGCGCCGTCGGGCTCAGGCGCACGCGCAGCGTGTAGGACGACACGGCCGCGTTGCCCATGTTGCCCACGTAGAACTTCACGCTCTGCGCCGTGCCTCGGCACACCGTCACGGTGCCCGAGGGATCCAGCGTCTGCGCCACGTCCCCCACCACGCCCATCGACGACGGCAGCAGGTTGGGCTTCGTCTGCGAATAGCCGTACAGCGTGTTCATGCCCTGCGCGTTCGTGGGCCACAGCGTGGAGGACTCGTAGCCGCCCGTCACCAGGTGCGGCGGCGAGGTGCGCAGGATGCTGTGCCCGCCCTCATGCTTGAAGCCGAAGAAGTGCCCCGCCTCGTGCACGAACGTGCTGCGGCCCGACGTGCCGAAGGCGCTCCCGGTGCGCGGCGTGAAGTCCAGGTCGCTGGCGATGCAGATGTCCGCCTCGTCGATGCCGTTGCTCCCGATGAAGCACAGCCCCACCGTGGAGTACGTCACGCCGTTGTTCCCGTCGATGGCCGCCCGGTCACACAGGCCAATCTCGTTCTGCCCGTCGCTGTGATCCAACGAGCAGTCCGTCGCCGCGTTCACGTTGAAGCCACTGACGAGATGGGACAGGTCGTCCCACTGCCGCAAGCCGTTCCAGTACGCCGTGTTGACGTTGCCGGAGTCCGGGATGCTGCACCGGTTCCGGTACACGACCGGCCCGCTGTACCACTTCACCGGCGTCCCGTTGCACGTGTCCCAGGCGGCGGCACCCGCCTCCGTGCCGCCCAGCACCAGCGCCGCGACGGCGCCCACGAATGTCATCGTCTTCATGGCGGACCTCATCACGGCTGGCCGGGCGGGACATCCCGCTCGGGCTGGAGGGGAACGGCACGCGGCGCCGCCGGGTTCGCCACGGCGGGCGTCACCGGCACGGACAGGGACGACGCGGTGGTGACGGGCTCCTCGCGGAACGCCCCCGTCACGGTGAGCCCCCGCGCGCGCAGGTGGTTCTGGAGCAGCGAGAGGAACGCCTCCCGCTCCAGCGCCTCCGAAGCACCCAGGG
>NZ_JBKGHJ010000022.1:0-36650 GCF_046520365.1 Corallococcus sp. 4LFB | reverse complement strand
CGGGTTCCGCGGGTGGGGCTTCGGGGGCGGGCTTGCCGGGTTCGCTCCAGGACTCGTCGGGGGTCGCGCTCCGGGGAGGAGGGACGGCCGTCTGGGCCGCGCGGAACGGCCGGCGTCAGGGCCAGGACCGACAGGGTGAGGAGACCGGGGAGGCGCATGGGGAGAGAAGGCAGGCAGCCTAGCCCACGCCCTGGCCCTGAACGAGGCCGGCCTGCCCGACCTCCCTCCCGCCATCCGGTCGCGTCCGGAAAGCGGCAGCCGCGCCACAATGCTGATGACGGGGGCCGGGCCCGGTCTACCATCCGCGCTCGCGCGCATGGCGTCGGTGAGGAGAGCAGACGGGATGAGGGTCGGACGGGGTGCACTGCTGATGGCGCTCGCACTGGGCGCGTGCAGCAGGCCCGGGGCGGGCACGGGCACGTTCGATGCGGGGACGCGCATGGGGCTGCCGGGACGGCCGTCCACGCTGACCGTGCCCTCGTGCGAGGAGCTGCTGCCGGCGGAGCTGCGCGACCTCACGCTGAACGGCTTCACGATGAAGGAGGACCGCGCGTGTCCCACGTGCGGTCCGCTGTGCTCGCTGCGGTCGGCGGCGCTGCCGGACGTGGCCGTGTCGGTTGCGTATGACTGCCAGCCGCACTACGCGAACGCGGAGGTGCGCGCGCTGCTCGCGCCCACGCTGAACGCGGGCGGCGAGGAGATTCCGGCGCTGGGCCGCGCCGCCGCGCGCCGCAATCCCGTGCAGGGCATGACGCAGGTGGTGACGTGGGATGACGACACGCCGTGCGTCGTCGTCGTGACCTGGCTGGGGGACGACCCCGACCGTGCGCTGGACGTGGCCCGCCTCGCGGTGACGTCGCACCACGGCGTGCTGGATTCGACGGCGGACGCGGGCACGGAGCTTCCGGCCGACGCGGGGGACAGCCTCCTCCTGGATGCGCCGCTGGAGCCGCTGGACAGCCTCACCACGCCGCGCGCGGGGACGGCGGACCGGCTCTCCGCGCCAGCATCCCCGACCCCCAAGCCCCCGCCGAGGTAGCCAGCAGCCCTGCTCAGTAGGGCCACTTCGCGATGGCATAGGCGTGAGTGACCTTGTGGTTGAGCCAGACCATCCCCAGCGCCACGGTCCAGCGCAGCGCCCCCGGGCGCGTGGCCAGCCAATCGCCCGCGACGAACATCACCGGGAAGAGCACCGCGCCGAAGCGGAAGGCATTTCCCAGGTCGCCTTGAGGCAGCATCACCAGCAGCGACAGCAGCGCATAGAGGCCCAGGGCCCGGTCGCGGCGCCACAACACCCCCGCGAACACCAGCCACACCGCGCCATAGACGTTCCGCAGCACCAGCCAGCCGTTGAAGCCCCGGTGCCAGGCATTGCCGAACCACAATCCCCGGATGGCTCCCCAGAGGGAGTCCACGTGGTTCCACTCCCGCTGCGCCTTCAGGAACATGAACGGATCCGCGGACCGGTTCCACTCGAAGACCAGCAACCCCGCGAACGCCAGCAGCGCCACGCCCCCCATGACGCCGAATCGCATGATGCGCTCGCGCCATGACGGCTCGCGCAGGGCCGCCAGGAGCGCCGCGGAGATGGCCACGAAGCAGCCTTGATT
This sequence comes from Corallococcus sp. 4LFB, assembly GCF_046520365.1. Taxonomy (NCBI): domain Bacteria; kingdom Pseudomonadati; phylum Myxococcota; class Myxococcia; order Myxococcales; family Myxococcaceae; genus Corallococcus; species Corallococcus sp. 4LFB. The sequence goes on along the minus strand of NZ_JBKGHJ010000022.1, from coordinate 35,040 downwards.
GCGGGTGAAGATGCACAGCGAGACCAGGACGGCGGAGGGCAGGAGCCGCCCCCGCGAGGCGCACGCCAGGGCCCCGAACGACAGGAGCAGGAAGAGCCCCTCCGTGTGGTGCGAGTGCAGCGCGAAGCTGGCGGGACCGTACAGGAACGCGAACCATCCCCACGGCGTCCGCGCCGTCATCCCAGGGCCCGGTGGCGCCTGCCGCGCCTGGTGGGTGTTCCACGCGATGAACCCCAGCAGGCACGCCGTGGACAGGAGCGTGCCCACGACCTGGGGAGGCAGGGTGCCGCCAAGCCCCAGCCTCACCAGCCAGACCAGACCTGGGTACAGCGGCAGGAAGGCCCAGAGCGGCCACGAGTACCCATCCAGGACCAGCGTGCTGTAGTGGTGGGAGTCCCAGCGATCCAACACCAGGAGCGCGGGGATGCCCCGGTGCCAGGACGTCCAGGCCCAGAGCCCGAAGTGGTGGACCAGGACCAGCAGCACCAGCCCCCAGGGCGCATCCGTCATCCCGGGCTGGGACGGACCCGCGGCCTGTGAGGGGGAGCGCATGAGCGGCGGGCACCATGCGCACGGAGGGTTCGCGCAGGCAAGCCTCCTGCCTCTTGAACACCGCCGTCTCGCGTCCCCCAGGCGCGGCCATCTCCCAGCGGGGATGACCGCGCCCGTGCGGTTCGCTTCGCGCTACAGCGTCTCCAGGTAGGCCACCAGGTCGTCCACGTCCGCGTCGGACAGGCCCGCCGTCATGCCGTGCTGGTTCGTCTCGCGGCCGTTCAGCAGGCGGGCCCGGAGCGTGGGCGCGCTGCCGTCGTGCAGGTACGGCGCGGTGCGGCCCACGCCCAGCAGCGACGGCGTGTTGAGCCCCGCCCGGACGACCGCCGCCGCGTCCTGCAGCACGCCCGACAGCACGAACGTGCCCACGTCCGCGTTGGTGTTGTTCGTGAGCGCCGTGCCCGTGTGGCAGGTGTCGCACTTCGCCTGCTTGAAGAGGGAGGCTCCGCGCGCCTGCGCCGCCGTCAGCGGCTCGCCCCGGGACGGGTTGTCCGTCGCGGGGATGGCGTCGATGAACGCGCCCAGCTTCGCCACCGTGTCCGCGTCCAGCTCCTGGCCGCCCATGCGGTCCTGCACCGTGGCGCTCATGAAGTCCCCCAGCGCGGAGAACTCGCCGCTCCAGTGGAAGGGCGCCGTGGCCGTCGTCATGCGGCCCGCAAGGCTGGGCGTCTGGCGCGGCCCGTCCGGGAAGCCCCACACGTGGCCGTCCTCGCGGCCCTCCAGGTGGCACGACGCGCAGGACACCGCCACGGACGGGCTGGTCATCCGCGGATCCACCGCGCTGAAGAACAGCCGCCGGCCCTCCGCCGCCAGCGGCGACAGCGTGTCGCCCGCGATGGGCAGGCGCGTGCCCTCTTCGCGGATGTCCCCTGCCCCGCCCACCAGCGTGCTGACCGTGTGGTCGAACGCGTTGTAGACGTACGCCTTGCGCCCGTCCCGCGTGAGCGCGATGCCGTTGGGCCCCGCGCCCACGTCCACCAGCTGCCGCACCGGGCTCGACTCGTTCGGCAGGTCCGAACCGGTTCGCCGCCACGAGGGCAGGATGGCCACGTTGTTCGAGTCCTGGTTCACCAGGAACAGCCACGCGCCCGTGGGGTCCACCACCGCCGCCGCCGGCCCCTGGAGGGGCGCCTTGAACGACGGGCTCGCGATGAGCGACGTGGGGTAGTCCGGCTTCTCCTCCGGCGGCGGCTTGCACTCGTCCAGGTCGTCCACCACCGGCCGGGGCGCCTCATCCTCCGTGTCGAAGGTCACCAGGCCCGCCGCCACCACGCCGCCGCCCGCCGCCGCGCCGCAGGGCGTCCCGCCGCCGTACATGGAGTCGCCCTGATTCGGGTCGCGGCCGTCCACGGGCCCGCCCAGCGGATCCTCGCGCGACCACAGCACCGGCGCGAAGAGGCGCCGTCCATCCGGCGCGCTCAGCAGGTCCACCATGCCGCGCGCCCGGAAGGTGCGCGGGCCCTGCCGGGAATCGGGAAGCTGCGGGGGGTCGATGACCTCGTCCGCCAGGGGGCTGGACACGGAGGCCGACGGCCGGTTGGCCTTCGTGTTCAGGTCCGTGCCGTCGCGCATCACCCGGGGCTGGTTCGCGTCCGACAGGTCCACCGTCACCACGTCGCCCTGCCGGAACAGCGACACCGCCGCCTTGCGGCCGTCCTCCAGCAGCGCGATGCCGCGCGGCTCCTCGCCCAGCGGCAGCTCCCAGCGCACCGTGAGCGTGCCCGTGTCGATGGCGGTGAGGCTGCCCCGCGCGGCGGACTGGCGCGTGGCGCTGTTCACCACGTACAGCGTGCTGCCGTCCGGTGACACCGCGAGCCCCGTGGGCTCCACGCCCACCGGGATGCGCGCGGCCTCCACCGCGTCACCCTTGCGGATGACGGACACGCTCCTGCCGCCCCGGTTCGTCACGTACACGGTGTCGTCCGGGCCCACCGTCACGCGCTCCGGACGCGAGCCCACCCGCACCTCGGACACCTTCTCCCGGCGGGCGGTGTCCACCACGGCGAGCAGGCCGTTGTCCGCGTCCACCACGTAGAGCAGCGAGTCATCCCGGCTGAGCGCCACGGAGCCGGAGGCGTTGCTCCAGGTGCCCGCCACCTCGCGCTCCCTGCAGCCCGAAAGCACCAGCGTCGTCACCGCGCACAGCGCGGCCCATCCCTGCCGTCGCATCGGAAAATGCCATCCCCTCCCGCGAAAGCCTGGCGCGTGCGTCCAGCCCCATCCGCGCGCGGCCCCACGGCCTGTCGGGAGCGTGCCGGCCCAGCTCACACGCCTTCCCGAGGGCCGCATGCTCGCCCACCCGCCCACCCGAAGTCGATGCCCTCCGCACCGGCCGTATGCCTCCCGACAGTGTCGGGAACGCTCCCCCTCCCCCCAAATGCCGCGAGCACCCGGACGGCGTCGCGTGTAGACACGGGGTGCCGTGTCACGTCCCGCGCCCGTCATCCTCAGCTTCCGGCGCACGTTCGCGCTGCTCATCCTGCTGGTCGTGCTGCCCTCGGCCGGCCTGTCGGGCTTCGGCGTCGTGGCCATCATCAACGAGCGCGCGGCGGTGGAGAAGCGCCTGGAGGCCGCGTGGCGGGGGACGCTGGCGGACCTGTCCGCGGAGGTGCCCCGCGCGCTCAGCCGCGGACGGCTGGAGCCGGTGGGCAACGAGCGGCTGGCGTTCCTCCTGCCGGACGACCAGGAGCTGTCCGACCCGGAGGGCACCTTCCACGTGGAGAACGGGCTGGTGCGCACGAAGGATCCGCAGCTGGCGGAGGCCCTGACGGCGCTGGTGCCGGAGGCCGCCTCGCTGCCGACGGCGACCACCGTGTTCTCGCTCGCCACGGGAGGCCGCGCGGTGATGGTGGCCGCCGAGCGCCGGGGCGCCTCCGTGCGCGGCGTGCGGCTGTCGGGCATCGCGCTGGACGGGCTGCTGTCGGAGAAGGCGCAGGGACGGACCACGTCGGAGCCCGTGCGCTTCACGCTCCTGCCAGTGCCGCGCGACACCGCCGGCGAGGGCGGGCTCGTCAACCGGCTGATGTCGGAGGTGGCCCAGGCGCGGCAGAACGCGCTGGGGCCCCCGGTGCTCGCGGAGCGGGTCCTGTCCGCGCCGCTGCAGGACTTCCGCCTGGTGGTGCTGCCCACCGGCGAGGACCCGGTGGCGAGCGCCTCCACGCGCAACCGCGTCGTGTACGGCGTGCTCCTGGGCCTGTTCTACCTGACGCTCACCTTCGGCGTGGCGTACACCGGCCGCGTGCTCTACCGCGAGGCGCGCCTGTCGCGCATGAAGACGGACTTCGTGTCGCTGGTGAGCCATGAGCTGCGCACGCCGCTCACCTCCATCCGCATGTTCATCGAGACGCTGGCCCTGGGCCGGCTGAAGGACCCCGCGCAGACGCAGGAGGTGCTGGACCTGCTCACGAAGGAGACGGAGCGGCTGTCGGACCTCATCGAGCGGGTGCTGGACTGGGCGCGCATCGAGAGCGGCCGCAAGGTGTACCAGCGCGATTCGCTGCCGGTGACGGACGTGGTGGACGCGGCGGTGGCGGCCTTCCGCACGCAGCGGCTGGGCGACGACATGCAGTTCACCGTGGCGGTGGAGGACGGGCTGCCGAAGGTGGACGTGGACCGCGTCGCGGTGGCGGGCGCGCTGCTCAACCTGTTGCAGAATGCCTACAAGTACAGTGGGCCCACCAACCGCAGGATCGCCCTCCGGGCACAGAGAGACGGCGGCTACGTGAACGTGTCGGTGGAGGACAACGGGGTGGGAATCGCCAGGAAGGACCGCAAGCGCATCTTCGAGCGCTTCTACCGGGTGGACAACCTGCTCACGCGCAAGACGGAGGGCAGCGGCCTGGGGCTCGCCATCAGCAAGCGCATCGTGGAGGCCCACGGCGGCCGCATCACGCTGAAGAGCGAGCCCGGCCGGGGCAGCTGCTTCACCCTCCAGCTCCCGGTGAGCCGCGCATGAGCACGTCCGTCCCTGAAGAGGAGAAGCCCCGGCGCATCCTGGTGGTGGAGGACGACCTGTCCATCCTCACCGGCGTGTCCATGAACCTGCGCTTCGAGGGCTACGAGGTGCTCCAGGCCCAGGACGGCCGCACCGGCCTGGCCAAGGCGCTGGACGAGGCGCCGGACCTGCTGGTGCTGGACCTGATGCTGCCGGAGCTCAACGGCTACGAAGTGATTCGCGAGCTGCGCCAGCGCGGCCGCGACACGCCCGTGGTGGTGCTGTCCGCGCGGGGCCAGGAGTCGGATAAAATCCTGGGCCTCAACCTGGGCGCGGACGACTACGTGGTGAAGCCCTTCGGGCTCCAGGAGCTGCTCGCGCGCATCAAGGCGGTGCTGCGCCGCCGGTTCGGGGCCACGGGCACCGCGCCGCCGCCGGTGACGTTCGGGGACGTGAAGGTGGACCTGTCCCAGCGCACGGTGGCGCGCGACGGCAGCCGGTGGACCTGACGGCGCAGGAGTTCAAGCTGCTGGCGCACTTCCTGGCGCACCCGGGCCGCACCTTCACCCGCGAGGAGCTGTTGTCCGGCGCGTGGGGCTACCACTACGAGGGCAGCGCGCGCACGGTGGACAACTTCATGCGCCAGCTGCGGCTGAAGTTCGAGGCGGACCCGGAGGCGCCCCGGCACTTCCTCACGGTGCGCGGGCTGGGCTACCGCTTCGAGCGCTGAAGGCGCGCGGCCGTCACGTCCCGGCCACGCCAATCTGCCGCAGGTCCTCCAGGTCGAAGGGCTTGCCGTCGAAGCGGCCGAAGCGCTCGCGCAGGGTGAGGCCGCTGGCGGTGAGGGCGGCCTCCAGCTCCTCGGGGAGGAAGTGGCGCAGCCTGAGGCGGCGGATGGGGCTCTGGCCGCCGGCCGGGCGCCGCTCACGCAGGTGCAGGGCGAAGAGGGGGCGGCGGGGCTCCACCGCGGCGCCGGGCTCGTCGTCGTCGCGCGGCAGCACGGGTTCGCGCGGGGCGTTGAGCACGTCGTAGATGAAGGTGCCGCCGGGGGCCAGGTGGTGGCGCACGGTGGCGAGGAACGCCTCCAAATCGTCGCGGCCGGCCATCAGCCCCAGCGCGTGCTGCGGGGCCAGGACCAGGGGGAACTGCTCCGGCAGCCGCAGCGCGCGGGGGTCGGCGGCCATGAGGCGCGTGCGCCCGGAGACGTCCGGGGACTCGGAGGCGCGGCGCTCCTCGGCGGAGCGGATCATCGCCTCGGAGGGGTCCACGCCCACGGTGGCGAAGCCATGGCCCGCCAGCGCCCAGGGCACGCGGCCATTGGCGGCGCCCAGCACGAGCACGGGCCCGCCGTGTTCGGAGGCCTGCCGTGTGTAGAAGACGAGGTCCGGCTCCTGTCCCACGAGGGACAGCGGGGTGCGGCCGCGTGCGTCGTTCCCAGCCATTGTCCAGGCCCTAGCACGGTTGGGGGGCGCTCCGGGAACCCGGCGTTCACACAATGGGTAAACGGTTGCCCACCCGGTATCGCTCCACGGACGCCCACCGACGGCGGCCCAACGGTTCCCGGCCCTCCGGGGCTGGCACCCTCCTTGCCAGGAACGCCTTGAACGAGGAGGTCCGGCAAGGGGGCCTCCCGCTGAGCGAGTGTGAGGTGGGCGTCATATGAGGCACGGGTGGCGGTGGACGGGGGCGGTCCTGCTGGTGGGCGCGCTGGGGTGGGCAGGCTGCGGCGGAGACGACGGCGACACGCGGAACGTGGACACGCCGGTGATTCCGGTGACGCCCGTGGAGGACCCGCGGCTGCCGGACGCCGGCACGGGGGAGGTGGACGCGGGCACCGGCACGGACGCGGGCACCGGCACGGATGCCGGCACCGACGCGGGCACGGGCACGGATGCCGGCACTGGCACGGACGCGGGCACTGGCACGGATGCCGGCACCGACGCTGGCACCGGGACGGATGCCGGCACCCCGGATCCAGGCGAGACGAAGTACCCCCTGCCGTCCGCGCCGGGTTGGACCTTCTACGGCCGCGAACAGGGCGGTCCCCGCTTCGTCTACGGCGTGTCCGCGGATGAAGGCGGCAACATCTGGGTGGCGGGCGGTGAAGAGGGCCTGTTCCTCCTGAAGAAGGGGGAGTCCACCTTCAAGAAGTTCACGATGGAGGACGGCCTGCGCCCCTACGGCTACATGCCGGATGGCAGCGCGCCCTCTGGCACGCCCTACCTCAAGGTCATCTCGGTCGCGGGCGCCTGGGATGGCGCGGTCTTCGTCGGTTACGCGGGCAAGCCGCCGCCCGAGGGGATCGCGGACTGCGAAAGCGAATGGGACACCGCCTACCAGGCCAAGCGGCCCGCGGACGCCAGCGTCTACAAGAGCGGTGACGCGGACCGCGTGGAGCTGCGTGCCGATGGCACCCTCAAGGTCGTGCACTACGACATCTCTTCTGGCCCTGGCGTGGTGAAGGGCTACGAGCGGCGGGAGAAGCTCTGCCACGTCTACCGGGTCGCCTACGACAAGGACTCCGACCCCAAGAAGAGCAGCGTCTGGTTTGGCGGCAACCACGGCTTCGCGCGCGGGGACGCGCACTACGCGGGTGACCCGACGTGCAACGGGAAGCTGGCGTGCTCGGGCCTGGAGGAGCACAGCCACCCGGCCTACAGCGCGTTCATCTACAGCAACTACAAGAACGACCAGGCCCAGTACGGCAACGACTACAGCAAGTACCAGGTCCGGGGCGCGCTCCTGACGGACGCCTACTACGGCATCGCCCCCCTGCCCAACCACGACGTCTGGTTCGGCGGCGCCAACCGCTCCACCAAGTACTACTACGGCTCCAACGGCAACAACTTCTGGCGCGCCCAGGAGATGACGGAGAACCCGGAGTACAAGTGGAACCGCCGTGACCTGTGGACGGATGCGGTGGGTGAGAAGGCGTGGCCCTACGCCCGCCCCGAGGAGCGGACGGAGGACCTCGTCTCCGCGATGGCGGTCGTCCCCGACGGAAGCAACCGCGTCTGGGTGAGCTCCTTCGGCAACGGGCTCCTCCAGCTCGACTCGGAAGGAAATGTCCTGCGCAGCCTGAAGAACGACCTCATCGCTCCGCATGTGTCCAGCGTCGCGGTGGATCCCCTGGACAACAGCGCGTGGGCAGGAGCCGCCTGGGGCGGCGGCATCAGCCGCGTGGGCGCGGGCGTCACGAAGTACAGCTACTCGCTCTTCGGGAGCCATCTCTCCGAGATGCGCATCCCGGACATCCAGGTGGACCGCTCCGGAGCCCGCCGCCGCATGCTCGTGGCCTTCACGCCGATTGAAACGGCCAAGGGCCCCATCACCCCGGGCGCCATCGGCATCTACGAGGGCGACTGAGCAATAGCAGACACGCCTGGTCATGACCGAGCGGCCACCCGAAGGCAGGGTGGCCGCTTTTCTATTCACCAGACGTCATTCACAGGCTGCCACTGAAAGACATACGACAATCCACCCGACCCCAGCACCCTTGCAATCGCCAGGAAATTCCCGTGGCTCCGTCATCAACTCTGTCGCGCTCGGCAATGGACTCGCATGAAGCGTTCCCAGGTGTCTGAGCGCGGTCACGACCTATGCCACGGATCCACCCCCGACTCGCGCCGCTCACCATCCTGGCCCTTTGCAGCGTCCTTTGGACCTCGGCCTGCGACGACCCTCCTGACAGCGAGACCTCCAGCGCCCCTCCCCCAGAGCACCTGAAGACCTCCGAGGCCGCGCTGGTGGACTTCCAGGTGGAGCTGCCCGACAAGGCATTCATCTCCATCAGCGGCAGCAGCCTCAGCGACGGCTACCACGTCATGCACACGGGCAATGACACGGCGGACTGTGGCCCCGAAGCCCAGCCGTGCAAGACGATCCGATACGCCGTGGGGAAGCTCCCGGAGGGAACCACCCTCTACGTGCATGGCAGCCCCACGCCGTATGAGGGGACGAACGGCTACATCACCCAGAGCGGCAATCCCAACAAGCCGCGGCGCATCGTGGGCCTGGACCACTACCAGAACAAGGCGCGCATCATCCCGTACGGACCAAGAACCCCTTCGACTTCGGCGAAACGCAGTACTGGGTCCTCAGCAACGTGATGATCGACTGCCAGGACAAGGATGTGACCGGCGTCTATCTGGCGTTCTCCGACCACGTCGCGATCCTGAACTCCAACATCGAGCATTGCCAGGACGGCGCCATTGCCCTGCGTGGCGCCTCTCACGTCACGGTGAGCGGGAACCACCTCGCCCACAACCTGGGAACCGCACCCCATCCGCAGGACCCGAACATCATCGTGCGCGCGGACGGCAACGGCGTGACGATGGAGTACGGCTCCCACCACGTCCACATCGCCAAGAACTTCAGCTACGACAACTCCGGCGACAGCGTGCAGTGCCAGGGCTCGGAGCAGGAGGACCTCCTCCCCGACGGCAGCCAGAACACCCTCCTGGACTCACGCCACATCACCATCGAAGGGAATGACTTCCACGACAACATGGAGAACGCCGTGGACATCAAGTCCTGCCAGAACGTCCTCATCACGGGCGCCAACCGCTTCTACAACCTCTATGCGGCGGAGGAATGGCACGACAACACGCCCATCTGTGGAGGCGCGGCCGTCATCGTGCACTACAAGGCGACCCGGGTTCGCATCGAGGATGCCAACATCTTCGACAGCGGCATCGGCATCGAAGTGGGCCGGTATGACAAGCCGGGAGCCTCGGACATCGTCATCCGCCGCAATCGCATCCACAACATGAACCAGAACCTGGTGACCACCTGGCCGCGGGCGCAGAAGAAGTTCAACTGCGGCGATGGCATCACCATCTACCGTGCCGCGAATGTGGAGGTGTACCACAACACGCTGCACAAGCTTCCGCACAGCGGCATCCAGGTCCACCCCTCTTCCAACGACCCGGCCTGGGAGGACGCCCGCGACATCCGCATCTGGAACAACATCGTTTCCGAGGTGGGTGGGTTCGCCTACAACGACCCGGCGGACACCGAGCCTCCCTTCACGCCGACCAACCGCGTCGGTGGAACGCTGTTCTTTCAGCCCTCGATGGTTGCAGGTGTCCTCACGAGCGAGAACAACCTCTTCTATCACCCCACGGGCGCCCGCTTCCGGCTGGACGGCACCGCGGGCCTCACGCTCGCGAACTGGCAGGCGCAGACGCCCTTCGACCATGCGGGCAGTGCGCCCACGCTCAGCAGCGAAGGCAATCCCCTCTTCCGCAATGGGTTCTCGGGCGACCTGCGGATGCAACCGGGGTCGGCGGGCATCGACACCGCGCTCGCCGATTCGACCAACAGCACACGGCGCTGCGGCAGCGCCAGCCTGCCGGACCGTGGCGCGGTGGAGAGCGATTGCCCGACCAGTGAATTCCCGGACCCCGTGTGGGGCGTCCAGCGCGGGACGCAGTACACGGATCGGATCCACGCGGTCGCGACGAACAGTGTGGGGGATGTCTTCTACGCTGGCACGAGCGACGGCAGCTTCGGGTTCACCAATCAGGGCTACGACGACGCCTTCGTGGGCCGCTACTCCGTGACGGGCGGACAGGGCTGGACGCGGCAGATGGGCACGGCTTCCACGGACACCGGCAATGGGGTCGCCGTCGATGCGCTCGACAACGTCTTCCTCGCGGGTTCCACCGGCGGGAACCTCGGCGGTGTCAACGCGGGGGGCTACGACGCCTATGTCGTCAAGTACGACAAGAACGGGACACGTCAATGGAAGTCCCAGTTCGGAGGAGCCACGAGCGAGCAGCTCAACAGCATCACGACCGATGGGACGAACCTCTACGTCGCGGGCTCCATCACGGATCAGCAGACCGACTTCTACCTCGCCAAACTCAACCCGGATGGCTCGGTGGCCTGGACCCGGACAGCTGGCACTCCTTTCACGGAGGAGCTCACGTCCATCGCCTACAACGCCGCGCTCGACTCCGTCTTCGTCACCGGCCACGGCAAGACCGGCTCGCTTGGTTACTTCAAGAGGCTCTACCTGGCCCGGTACAACTCGGCCGGCACGCTCGTCTGGGAGACCTGGCGGGACATGCCGGATCCGTCCTACTTCGAGATCCTGTCCAATGGCGTCGCCGTTGACGCCGCGGGCGGGGTGTATGTGGGAGGAAGAAACCGGCCGGGCTCCGAGCTCGACAATCCCTTCCTCTACAAATTCGATGGCGCGAGCGGCGCGCTCCAATGGACGCGGGACTGGCACGAATTCGGCTATTCGAGTGCCATCATCTGGGCCGTCGCGACGTCACCGGATGGGCATGTCTACGCCTCGGGCAACGCGTCCCACCACATGGCGCTGTGGAAGTTCACGCCCGAAGGGATACGGGTGTGGCAATCGGACGTGGGAGTGCGCGCCGGAACGTACACCTACGCGTTCGGTCTGGCGGTGGACCCCTATGGGGACGTCGTCTCCGGCGGCTCGACCTTCACGGACATCTTCGCCCCCAGCCAGGGCGGCCCTGACGATGCGTGGCTCGTGAAGTACCCGGGCAACTAGCGCCGTCACTTCACGGAGTCACCACGGCCGTTCTTCTCACCTGCCGAGGAGAACGGCCGTGCTGTTTCTCCGGACTCAAAACAAAGACGCCGTCATGGGAATGACGCGCCGTGCCCGGCTGTCCACCAGCCGGGCACGGAGGTGCTGACAGAAAGCCCGCGCGGGCCCGAAGCCGTCTAGAATCCCGCCCGCTCATGCCCTCCGTGCCTCCCGCCCCCATCCCCACGCACACCGTCGTCGCCGCGCGGGCGCAGGGAGAGCGGCTGTCCGCCCAGCGCTTCCACCTGGTGCTGCTGGACACCGAACGCGCGGGCACCGTGTACCCGCTGGCCACCGAGGACCTGCGCGTCGGCAAGTCCACCGACAACGACGTCGTCATCGACCACCCCACGGTCAGCCGCAACCACCTCGTGGTCCGCCGCCAGGGCGACCGCTTCCTCGTGCAGGACCTGGGCTCCACCAACGGCACCTTCCTGGACGGCGCCCAGGTGCGTGAGGCCTACCTGCGCCCCGGCGCCCTGCTGGAGGTGGGCGACGTGCGCCTGCGCTTCAGCCCGCAGATGGCGCCCGTGCAGGTGGAGCCCACGGTCGAGGACCGGCTGGGCGACCTCGTGGGCCGCAGCGTGCCCATGCGGCAGATCTTCGCGCTGCTCCAGCGCATCGCCCCCACGGACTCCACCGTGCTGCTGGTGGGCGAAACCGGCTCCGGCAAGGGCGCGGGCGCCAAGGCCATCCACAAGTTGAGCCCTCGCGCGGCCGGGCCGCTCGTCGTCTTCGACTGCGCCAGCGTGTCCGACTCCCTCATCGAGTCCGAGCTGTTCGGCCACGAGAAGGGCGCCTTCACCGGCGCGGTGGGCCAGCGCATCGGCTGCCTGGAGCGCGCCCACGGCGGCACCCTCTTCCTGGACGAGATCGACGACCTCGCCCTGGACCTGCAGCCCAAGCTCTTGCGCGCCATCGAGGACCGCGAGTTCCGCCGCCTGGGCTCCTCCACGCCCATCTCCTTCGACGCGCGCATCGTCGTGGCCAGCAAGAAGGACCTGTGGGCGGAGACGCAGGCGGGCCGCTTCCGCGAGGACCTCTACTTCCGCCTGTCTGTCTTCACCGTCAGCCTGCCGCCCCTGCGCGACCGCAAGGAGGACATCCCGCTGCTCGTGGAGGCCTTCGCGGGCGAGGGCCTCTGGCCCCGGCTGCCGGAGAAGATTCAGGAGCAGTTCCTGGGGCACACCTGGCCGGGCAACGTGCGCGAATTGCGCAACGCCCTGGAGCGCGCCCGGCACATGGTGGACATCCCCGGCCTCACCGGGGACAACCTGCTGCGCGAGTTCACCCGCGACGTACCCACCCCCGCCGGGGACTTCCTGCCGGTGGAGTTCACCGGGCCGTTCAAGGTGTGCAAGGACGAGCTCGTCCGCGCCTTCGAGCGCGAGTACCTCACGCGCCTGCTGGGCCGCGCCCGGGGCAACATCGCCCGCGCCGCCCGCGAGGCGGAGCTGGACCGCAAGCACCTCTATTCGCTCCTGCACAAGTACGGGCTGGTTCAGAGCGAGCCGGACTGAGCCTTCGTGGCATGGTGGCGGCCGCTTCCGCGGTCCCCCATCCCCCAGGAGGGCTTCATGAAGATGCGTCCGTCCCGCTGGCTCGGCGTGCTGTGCGCGGGTGTCCTGATGATGAATGCCACCGGCTGCTTCGGCTCGTTCAAGCTCACGCAGAAGATCTGGCAGTTCAACAAGGGCATCTCCGGCAACAAGTTCGTCCAGTGGCTGGTGTTCCTCGTGTTCGTCGTGGTGCCCGTCTATGAGATTGGCACGCTGGTGGACGCCATCGTCGTCAACAGCATCGAGTTCTGGACCGGCGGCAACCCGGTGAGCAGCGTGGAGGGCGAGGACGACAACACGCGCATCGTGAAGCTCAGCCCCACCGACACGCTGAAGATGACCCGCGACGTGGAGTCCGGCGTGATGCGCCTGGAGCTCCAGCGCGAGGGCCAGGAGCCGCTGGTGCGCTACTTCGAGCCGCTGGAGGACGGCATGGTCGCGCGCGACGAGGCGGGCGCCCTGCTCATCCGCGCCCAGGGCCAGCAGGACGGCGCGGTGAAGGTGACGGACGCCAGCGGCACCACCGTGACGGTGCACGCGAGGGACGCGGTGGACACCGCGCGCCAGCTCTTCCTGGACGGCGGCGCGCCGGCGCTGGCGCAATTCGCCACGCACCAGGGACAGCTCTCCCAGGGTATGGCGACGCTCGACACCTGCACGCCGTGAGACAGGACGTCAGGGCTTCCGGCGCCTTCCACCGGAAGCCCTGAAGTGAATCAGGGCACGGGCTCGTCGACCACCACGTCGCCCAGGTCCGGACCGAAGCCCGCGTCGAGCGCCAGGGAGTTGAACGTCCCCTCCATGCTGCGCCCCGCGCCGTAGCCGTCGCCCTTCTTGAACGACAGGGAGAAGTCACCGCGCGTGGCTTCTCCCACGTTGCCGCCTTCGTCCAGCACCAGGTCGCCCCGCTCCACCTGGGTGAAGGCGCGCGCGGGCTCGCCCGCGGCCACGTGCACCACCGACGCGCGGTCGCGGCCGGACGGCGTGGTGCCACCCAGCTGCACCTTCGTGCCCGGCTTCAGGTCCACGCCTTCGGTGTCCACGGTGAGCCGCGCGACCAGGTCCACGTCCAGGCCGTTGTTGCGGAAGTAGCTCACCTGGAGCGCCTCCGGGTTGCGGCGGATCTCCACGCGCGACACGTCCGTGACGGGGAACAGCTCCGACACGCTGCCGGACAGCTCGTTGTCTCCGCGGCATGCGACGGCGCCCGCGCCCAGCAGGCCCGCGAGCCCCAGCGCCGCCACGGCGCGTCCCGCGAGGCTCACCGCTCCACCGCCAGCGTCAGGGCCTGCGTGCCGCTCGCGCGGTAGAGCACCACGCGCTGTCCCGTGGAGAGGAACGCCAGCTTCGGCGACCAGCCGCCCGCCGTGTCCACCGTCACCTCGCGCCACTGGTCCTCCACGCGAGTGGCGATGACGAGCGCGTCGTCCGACGGCGAGCAGCTGCCCTCGTTGCGCCCGGACTCCAGCGAGCAGATGTGGAACGCGATGGACGGGTCGTGCGTCTTCGGGTCGAACGCGAGCGACGGGTACCAGCCGCCGGAGCCCGTCTGGTACACGGGGTCCGGCGTCGTCCAGTCCTGCGCCGCCGCGCACTTCGTCCCCGTCTTGCCATCGCAGGTGATGAGCGTGAGCCGGCTGGCGAAGCGGTCCACCGCCGCGATGCCGAAGCCGACGGTGGGGTCATACGCCATCGACGCGCCCAGCATCGTGTTGCCCACCGCCTGCACCTGCACCGGCGGCGTCCACGTGGTGCCGTCCGGGTTGCGGCGCTGGAAGTACACGTTCTGCCCCGGCGCGTCCGCGGCCCCGAAGGCCTGGTCGAACACCAGCGCCGGCTGGCCGTCCGCCATCAGCATCTGGAGGTGCCCGCCGTACGCGCCCTTCTGGTCGCCGCCCGACGCCACCACCCGGTGCTGCCACGCCGTGGGCCCGCCGCTGGCCAGCTCCACGTCGCTGCCCGCCCAGTCCTGCTGCGGGAACTGCCCGTTGTGCCCGTCGCGGTAGACGACCAGCGCCTGGCTGCCGCTGAAGACGATGGAGGGATTGAGCCCCACGAGGTAGCCCGTGTCGCTCACCGCATTGCCCGCCACGGCCTCGTCGCCCATGGTGACGGCGACGCGCTCCGTCCAGGTGCCGCTCGCGTCGCGGTAGGACACCGCCAGGTCGCTCTGGAGCCAGAAGACGGACTCATCACTCCCGCCGCCCAGGTAGCTCACCGCGGGCTGCCCCGTGGGGCTGAACGCCAGCGACACGCCATAGACGCGCTGCACGGTGGCGATCTTCTCCGCCGTCGCCTGCACCTGGCCGTCCTTCACCTCGCGGTAGCGAAGCTCGGAGTCCTTGTCGTTCACCTTCACGAAGTACGCGATGCCGATGCGGTCGTCCGGAGCCACCGCCATCGCGATGTTGGAGATGGCGAGCTGCTCGCTCGGCTCCGTGTCCACCGTCAGCCGCACGAAGGGCGTGTCCGTCGTTCCGCCATCGTTCTGCGGATTCGTGCCCGCGTCCGGGTTGGCCGGCTTGCCGCCGCCACATCCCAGCGCGAGCGCCGCTCCCAGTAGCCACGCGTGCCGTTTCATGCGGTTCTTCTCCTTGGTTCAGTCGGCCCAGTTGTGCGCGCCATCCTACGCCAGCCGCGCGCGTTGTCCGTCACGCCTCGCGGTGTGACATCGCATCACGCGCGCGGTGGGCGGCCAACCGACCCCGGCGCCAACCTCCGTGCCGTCAAGCACGCGCACCTGGGTTAGGCTGTCACGCATGGCTCGCGCGCGTTCGCTCCCCCCGAAGCTGTCCCGGCGCACCTTCATCCAGCGGCTCACCTTCTTCGGCGGCGGCGTCGTGCTGCTGGGCGCCGCCGCGTGTAAACGTTCGAAGGAAGCGGAAGCGCCCAAGCCCGCGGAGCCCACCGGCACCACCGCCGCCGGGCAGGCCCTGCGCACCTTCTCCGCCTTCGAGTACGCCGTCGTCGCCGCGGCCACGGAGCGGCTCCTGCCTCGCGACGAGGACCCCGGCGCCCAGGACGCGGACGTGGCGCTCTACATCGACCGCATCCTGGAGACGCAGGGGCTCCAGGCCATGCACCGCGACTTCCTCCAGGGCCTGGCCGCGCTGGAGCGCCGCGCGCAGCGCATGTTCCAGAAGGGCTTCGCCCAGGCCACGCCCGCCCAGCAGGACGAGCTGCTCGCCATCTTCAAGGACAGCCCGGCCGGCAGCGGCGAGGCCCACTTCTTCGAGCTGTTGATGACGCTCAGCCTGGAGGGCTTCCTGGGCGACCCGTCCTACGGCGGCAACAAGGGGCGCGTGGGCTGGCGGCTGATGGGCTTCGACACCGTGGGCACCCTAGCCATGGCGCCGCCCGAGGGCTACGACGGGCCCAGGTGCCTGCGCGAGTGCGGAGGTCACCACCCGTGAGCCTGCCTTCCGTGGACGTGTGCATCGTGGGCAGCGGCGCGGGCGGAGCGCCGCTCGCGCTGGAGCTGGGCCGCGCGGGCTTCAAGGTCGTGGTGCTGGAGAAGGGCCGCCACTACCAGCCCAGGGACTTCGTCCACGACGAGATCCTCAACAGCCGCCGCAACTTCTTCATGCCGCTGCCGTGGGAGGAGCCGCACCTGGTGCGCCAGGGGCCCAAGGCCCGCTACGAGCGCAGCAACGCCGCGTGGACCGCCAACTGCGTGGGCGGCGGCACCGTGCACATGAGCGGCTTCTTCTACCGCCTCAAGCCGGTGGACTTCCGCCTGCGCTCCACGCTGGGCGCCGTGCCCGGCACCACCGTGGCGGACTGGCCCATCTCCTACGAGGAGCTGGCCCCCTTCTACGACAAGGCGGAGGCGGAGTTGGGCGTGTCCGGCCAGGCCGTCCCCCACCCCTTCGCGGAGCCCCGCAGCGGCCCCTACCCGCTGCCGCCCCTGGACGTGCACCCGGTCGCCTCTGAAATCGACAAGGTGTGCTCGGCCATGGGCTGGCACGCGCTGCCCACCGCGCGCGGCATCCTCAGCAAGGCCTACAAGGGCCGCGCTCCGTGCGCGTACTGCGCGCTGTGCGGCAGCTACGGCTGCGAGACGGGCGCCAAGAGCAGCACGCTCGCGAGCCTCATCCCCAACGCCATCGCCACCGGCAACGTGGAGGTGCGCCCGGGCTGCATGGCGCGCTCCATCGAAGTGGACCGGCAGGGCCGCGCGAAGAGCGTGGTGTACCTGGACCCGGAGGGCGTCGCGCAGGAGCAGCCCGCGAAGGTCATCATCGCCTCCGCCACCGCCGTGGAGAGCGCGCGCCTGCTGCTCAACTCCACCTCCGCCCGCTTCCCCAACGGGCTCGCCAACGGCAGCGGGCTCGTGGGCAGGAACCTCCTGTTCAGCTCCTTCGGCGGCTCGCGGGCGCACTTCCGTGTTTCGAAGCAGAAGGCCGCGCGGCCGTGGCTCACGGACCCCGCGCCCTTCGTGAACCGCAGCCTCCAGGACTTCTACCTGATGCCGGACGCGCGCCACGGCTTCCGCAAGGGCGGCACGCTGGGCTTCATGTGGGCGCACCCCAATCCCATCTACGCGGCGGTGGGCCTGGCGGGCACGGGCAAGTCCGGCGTGTTCGGCAAGGCGCTGAAGGACCGCATGCGCGCGTACCGCGACTCGCGCATCCTCGAGTTCGAGGTCTACGCGGAGTTCCTCCCCACGCCCGGCACCTCCGTCACGGTGGAGCCCGGCGTGAAGGACAAGTACGGCATCCCCGTGGCCGCCATCACCCTGGACCGGCACCCGGCGGACTTCGCCGCCACGCGCTTCCTCGTCGAGCGCGGGGAAGAAGTGCTGCTGCGCCTGGACCCGGACCGCGTGGAGCGCGTGGGCACGCAGGGCGAAACCACCATCCTCCAGCACGGCACCTGCCGCTTCGGCGACGACCCGGCGGCCTCCGTGCTGGACAAGCACTGCCGCGCGCACGAGGTGCCCAACCTCTACGTCGTGGACGGCAGCTTCATGCCCTCGGGCGGCAGCGTGCCCTCCACGCTCACCATCGCGGCCAACAGCTTCCGCGTGGCGGCGCACCTGGTGCGCACGCTCAAGGGCTGAAGGCCGCGCACGCCGCCGCGCGCCGCGCTACTGGATGCGCAGCGGCGTCACGTCCACCTTCACCACGTAGCGCGCCTGCATGTCGGAGTCGAACTCCACCAGGTGGTCCCCCACGCCGGTGACGTCCGCCTGCTGCGTGAAGACGCCGAACTTCTCCATCTGGTCCAGCGCCGCGCGGCCCGTGGAGGCCTTGCGCTGCCGCGCGCGGCAGCCCTCCTCGTGCACGGTGATGGCCGTCTCCTCGCCCGCGGCCGTCACCTCCTCCAGGTAGAAGCTCACCTTGATGGTGGAGGCCTCCGGCACGCGCACCAGCACCTGCCCGCGGCCGGGGAAGCGCCCCTCGGAGTAGCTCTCCGGCCCGAGGATGCAGCCCGCGTACTCACTGCACACGGGCCAGGACGCCTTGCAGACATCCAGCACGCGCGCGCCGATGAAGTCCTCCCGCGAGCCGCCGCATGCGACGAGCATCAATCCCATCACCGCGCCCGCCAGTCGCGAGACATTCCGTGTTACAACACCAGACATTCTTCTGAACCTCACCGAGGAGTGGATGTCCATGCGCCTGCGCAACCTGTGGCTGCCTCTCACCATCATCGCCCTGGCGGGCTGCGGAGGCGAAACCGAGGAGCTGCCCAACACGCCGCAGCTCATCATCGACCGCACGGAGCTGAGCTTCGACACGGAGTTCTCCGCGGGGACCTACGTGGGGGCGACGACCTTCAACACGCTCTACATCGAGAACCGCGGCCTCCAGACGCTGGAGCTCAACGAGGCCTCCCTCTCCGGCCCCAGCGTCTTCACCATGAAGAAGCCGGAGGACTGGCCGGAGAACGGGCCCCTGAAGCTGGAGACCTACCAGCGCACCTTCATCGAGGTCGCCTTCAAGCCCAACGCCGCCAAGGAGTTCACCGGCACGCTCACCCTCAAGTCCAACGCCGCCAACGGGGACACGCGGGAGCTGGCGCTCAAGGGCAAGGGCATCGCGCCGTAGTCGGAGCGGCGCCCCCGGAGGCGGCGGAGGCCCGAGGCCCCGCCGCCCGTCCGGCGTTGCTAGCGGGTGAACTGGCAACCGCCCACCCACGTGCCACCGTCCTGCGTGGGCGCCGGGCACGACGTGGGCGAGCCGCCATCCGCCGCCGTGTAGCCGCGCGGGTAGTCGCCGTAGCCGGTGCGCAGCGTGTAGCCCACGGGCTTGTAGTCCGTGCGCTCGGTGGCGCTCACCGCCACCTTGAGCGTGCCGCCCTTGATGAAGCGCCGCTCCAGGCAGGAGCACGCGTAGGGCGCCACCGTGACGCGCGTGGTGCTGGCCGTCTTCTCCAGCTGGTACAGCGCCTGGTAGCTGCTGAGCGGCGCGCTCGCGGAGGTGTGCCACGCGCGCATGGAGGTCGAGCTGTAGGCCAGCGTCAGCGCGCCGCCCGTGCTGGTGGTCCTCACCGGCGTGCACGTGCCGGCGCCGCCGTCCGTGTTGTTGCCGTCGCAGAAGGTCAGGTCCAGCGCCAGCCCATGCGGGGTGCCGCCGTCGGGCAGGTTGTCCACGTCCCACTGCACCAGCCACGCCGCGTCCTCCGGGGCGGTCCGGGCGGGGAGCTGGTACTGGAAGGTGTCCGTGTCGGAGGGCACCGCGTCGTAGTCCTGGGGGCCTCGCACGCCCAGGCCCGTGGCGCGGTCGTTGCCGCGCAGGCGGCCGTGGCCGTACGTCAGCTGGCCCTTCGCCTCGAAGGTGGCGTTGCCCACCGGCAGGTCGCCCGTGCCCACGTCGCCGAGCGTCTTCGCGCGCGGCTGCTCCACGCCCCCGCTGTAGGCGGCGACCTCCTCCGCGTCCAGCGCCTCCCAGGACACCTCCAGCCGGTAGTCGCGGTCATCCGCCCAGTTGTTGCCGTCGTCCTGCACCACGAAGTGGTACGTCACCTCCGTGCCGTGCGCGGGCACCGGCAGCACGCCCTGGAAGTTGCTCAGGCCGGGGAAGCGCGCGGGGTCGCTCTCCTCGCGCAGGGACTGGAGGCACAGCACGGCCTCCGGGTTGTTGCAGTAGGCCTGCACCAGCCCCGGCGCGTCGGGGTGCTCGCGCGTGTCGCGCGGACACACCGCCGGGTCGTTGGTGCAGCTGGCGCGCTGCTCCGCGGTGATGGACGTGCTGGCCGTGGTGAACACCAGCACCTGCCGGTCCGCCATCTGGCCCAGCGGCAGGGGCAGCGGGTCGAAGCGGGGGGTGGTGGGCACCTCCACCAGCTTGTAGCGCAGCACGCCGGGCGTCGTGGACGAGGACAGCTTCACCGCGAACCAGTCGCGGTCGGACACGTAGCCCAGCCGGCCTTCGAAGGTCGTGGACGCGCCCGGCGCCCCCAGGTTGTTCGAGTACGCGCGGGCGTAGGCGTCGTTGTCCCCGGACTGGTCGCGCGGGTCCGCCTCGTCCACCACGCGCACCTCCACCTCGTAGGGCTGGCGCAGGTCGCCCGCGGGCACGGGCTCGTTGTTGCCCCGGTAGCCCTTCACCACCAGCACCCAGGTGCCCGCCAGCTTCACCTTGCGCGCGGTGGCCAGCACGCCCGGGTGCACCTTGGGCAGCACGTTGCCCTCCGACTCCTTGTCGGTGCTGTTGGGGCGCAACAGCTCATAGGACAGCCGGTAGTTGGGCGCGAAGCCCTGGTCCGGCGCGCTGACGCGCACGTAGAGAATCTTCCCCGCCGTCAGCGGGAAGCTGAAGCGGTCCACGTCGTCGTCCGTGGCCAGGTAGCCCTCCGCGGTGCCCACCTGCATGGCGCCCTGCGCCGCCAGCGCGATGGGCGTGGGCGTGACGTCGTTGGGCTCGTTCGTGTCCGGGTTCTCCTGGAGCTCCACCGTGAGCCGGTACGGGTTGCGGGCGTCGAAGGCGGGGCGCGCGGGGTTCGTGGGCGCGTCGCGCACCACGATGACCAGCTGCGTGTCCGGCGTGCCGTACGGCAGCACGATGTCCACCGGCTTCGGGGCCCCCGAGCCGTGCTGATCCGACTTCGCCACCAGCGCGGTGCTCTTGTCCTTCTCCTGCACCGTCACGGACAGGTTCACCGGCGTGCTGGACGCCAGGTACGTGCCGGTGACGTGCACCAGCGTGCGCGCGTTGGCGGACGCCGGGATGCGGACGCTGTACCAGTCCTCGTCACCGGCCTTCACGTCGCCGGTGAGCGCCAGGAAGCGCTCCACGGCCACGCCGGGCTTCAGCTCGCAGTCCGGGTTCGTCAGGGCCTCGTCGCGGCTGTTGCAGAGGTCCTCCACCACGCCCGTGCCGCCATCCGGCGTGTCGTCCCCTTCGGAGGAACAGGCGGCCAGCAGGAGGAGCGCGAGCGGGAGCAGTCGGGTGCGAAGGCGCATGGGGGACTCGGGGGGCTGCGGAATCAGGGGACGGGCGAGAGGGTCGGGGCGACGCCGGGGCAGCCGTCCACGAAGTCCTCGGGGTTCACGCGGACGACGCCATCCGGCGGCGACTTGATGCCGCCCACCGGGTAGCGCACGGAGTCCACGCGGAAGGTGCGCACCAGCGTGCGCGCGGTCGGGTCATCCGCGGGCAGCATGGCCACGGACAGGTAGATGTCGTTGTAGCCCGCGCCGCGCTGCACGGTGCCGGCGTCCACGCCCCCGTCCACGCCGCCGTCGGCGATCATCGCGACGGTGGGCGCGAGCAGCACGTTGTCCACGCGGAAGCGGTAGCACTGGCGGCCCTGGTCATCCACCGGGCCGTCCGCCTCCAGGCTGTAGCGGTACGCGTCCGAGGCCAGGTTGGCGGTGTCCACCTGGAGGGGCCGCATGTGCATGCGCGCCTCGCTGCGGTTGGTGAGCCCGTCGGTGTCCGGGTCCTCGTCCAGGTCGCGGCTGGAGCCCTGGGTGCCGCCCCGCCACTCCATGCCGTCCGGCACGCCGTCGCCGTCGCTGTCCTGGAGCGTGGCGTTGGTGCCGATGAACTGCTCGTCGCAGTCCAGCAGGCCGTCGCAGTCCGTGTCCACGCCGCGCAGCGCGGGCGGGCAGCCCTTGTCCAGGCCGCCGCCGTCCGGCTGCACTTCCTGGGTGGGGTCGAACTGCACGCCGCGGTCGCGGAAGTACACCTCCACGCCGTCGCTGAAGCCGTCGGTGTCGGTGTCGCGCAGGTTCGGGTTCGTGCCCAGCTCGTACTCGCGCGCGTCGGTGAGGCCGTCGCCGTCGGTGTCCGCCTCGTCCAGCGGGCTGCCTGCGGGCGCGGAGAAGTTGGAGGCCACGAACTCCTTCACGACGAAGGCGCGGCGCACCTGGCCGAACTGGAAGTTGAGGAAGTTGATGGGCTCGTTGTTGCGGAAGTCGCGGAAGTTGCCGCCGCCCAGCGTGGCCATCTTCTCCAGGCGGTCCGCGTTCTGGTTGATGATGAGCAGCGGGCAGCCGCCGTCGCCGAAGCCGCCGTCCTCCGACACCAGGTCGCACACGGAGGGCACGGGCTGCGTGGGGTTGAAGACGTGCACGGTGTTGAAGCGCACGTCCTCCACCAGGTCGCGCAGCTGCCGGATGCGCACCACCGCGTCGCCGCGGATGAGCTCGTCGTCCTGGTTGTTCGTGGGCTTGCCGTCCGACAGGAAGATGACCGAGTAGCGCGCCTGCGCCAGGGCCTCGTTCCCGCTGGGCTGCTGCCGCGCCCGCGCGATGTCCGTGTTGATGAGCGAGTAGATGTCCGACAGCGGCTTGACGAAGTCCGTCGAATCCCGGTTCGGCGACGTGTCCGTGTTGCGGAACGTGAGCAGCTTCTCCGTGAGGATGGCCTTCGCGTTGGCGTCCAGCCGCGACACCTGCACGAAGCCGTCCTCCGCCGGCGGCCCCGGGTCCTGCGTGAGGAACGCCGTGGTGCTGCCCGCGAAGAGCATCACCGCGATGGAGACCTCCGGGTCCTGCGGGAGGTTCTCGATGAGGTCCACCAGCGCCGTGGCGCGCGTGCCGTCCGGGTCGCTCACGCGCATGGACTGGCTGGCGTCCATGGCGACGATGATCTTGATGGGCCGGATGACCTCATTGGCGCCCAGCGTGCAGAAGCGCCCGTCCAGCGCCACGGCCCGGTCCGCGGGCACCTCCGTGTCGCGGCGCGGGTCGTAGAGGTACGAATCCGTACAGGCCACCACCACCGCGAGCCCCACCAGGGTGAGGGCCCAAAGACGTCCCGCGCGGCTCACGGCGACGCGCCTCCCTGCGAAGGCGACACGCCGACGCAATTGCCCTGGGTCCTCCAGGGGTCCACCAGTTGATCCGGCCGGCGGAAGTCGCCGTCGTCCATGGCCAGGTCCGGCCCCAGCGGCACGCGCACGCTGGGCGGCGCGTACTGCGCCCACGCGCACGCGGTGCGCCAGACGCCGTAGTCCGTGGCCACGCCGCTCTCCGGCGCCTCCGCGAACCACACCTTGAACAGGTTGTAGCCCTGCTTCACGCCCGAGCGGTCCGGCGGCGTCACCAGCTGGAGGTTGGACACGGTGAAGTCGTAGCAGACGCCGTTCGTGTCGTTGCCGTCCTCCACCTTCGTCACCTCGTACTGGATGCCGTACCTGTCGTGGAAGAGCCGGTCGCGCCGGGTGGGGTCGCTGCCGGCCTTCAGCTCCTCGTCGTCCGGCACGCCGTCGCCGTCGGTGTCCAGGCCGGCCACGCTGGACTGGAGCGGGTTCAGGCCGTACTTCGCCTCCAGCCCGTCCGGCGCGCCGTCGCCGTCGCTGTCCACGATGCCCTGGCGCGTCTTGAGGTAGCTCTCCGCGAACTGCGACAGGCCGTCCCCGTCCGTGTCCCGGCAGGTGCAGCCGGGCGTCAGCGGGGACTTGGGGTCGCAGCCGCGCGCGTCCAGGTCGTTGCCCGGCTTGAAGCCCTGGTCCTGGCGCCGGTACTCGAAGCCGTCGCTCAGGCAGTCCCCGTCGCTGTCGATGGTGAAGGGGGTCGTCTTGAGCGTGAAGGTGTTGTCCAGGGAGTCCGGGACGCCGTCGCCGTCGCTGTCCAGCACGCGGCCTTCATCCCCCGGCGCGGAGCTCAAGGGCTCCACCAGCAGCGTCTTCATCACGTTGGGCGACGCGAAGGAGGAGTAGTCCAGCGCGCCCAGGCCCAGCTCGGAGATCTCCGCCGTGTCGCTGAACTCCTGGTAGACGCCGTTGCCCATCTCCGCGAAGCGCTTGAGCAGGAAGGAGGCGATCTTCTTCGCCGCGGCCGGGTACTGCGCCTCCGGGACGCCCGGGTAGGTGCCGTAGATGTCCTGGCAGATGGGGCCGCAGGCGCGCACGGCCTCCTCGTTGAAGAGCAGCACCGTGTGCATGCGCACGTCGCCCACGTTGTACTGCGTCTTGAGCTCCATCAGCCGGCGCACGTAGCTGAAGAGCTGGTAGTTCTGGTTGCGGTCCGTGCCCACCTCGAAGCCGGTGATGGCGTCGGTGGTGCTGGTGGCGTTGCAGAAGCTGGAGATGGAGTCGCGCCAGGTGAGGTCCGGCGTGTCCGGGCCCGCGTAGACGGTCAGGTCGTCGTTGGCGGAGCAGCGCGGGTACGGCGTGCCGTCCGTGAGGAACACGACGACGTAGCGCGTGCGCGGCAGCAACTCCGGCGTGGCCTGGGACACCGCCTCGATGTCGCTCGCGATGAGGCTGTACGCGTAGCTGAGCGCGCCCTGGTAGTCCGTGCCCTTGCCCAGCTGCGACTGGAGCCCCTCGATGTAGCCGTTGATGTTGCCCGGGGCCTGGAAGCGGTCGCCTCCCGGAGGGGGCCAGGTGTTCTTCACGTTCGTTTCGAACGGGGCAATGGCGATGCTGATGTTGCCCTGGCGCGCGTCGTTGATGCGCTTGAAGCCCGACACCAGGTTCTTCAGGGCGCGCACGCGCGCGGGCTCCGTGACGCCCGGCGGGATGATGGCCTGCACCTCCGCGCGCTCGCAGAAGCCGCTGCCCTCCTGAGAGCCCGGCGGATCCGACACGCACATGCTGCCGGACTCGTCCACGACGAGCACCACCTTCACCGGGAAGCCGGTGGGGTTCGCCGGGCGCGTGCACACCCGGCCGGTGAGCGTCAGCCGGTCATCCAGCTGGGACTGCTCCTGGGCGCGCGGCTCCAGGAGCGTGTCGGAACAGGACAGCACACCCAGGGCCAGGAGGCCGGTCGCAAGAAACGGAACCACGAGCTGACGGCGCATGCGATGCGGACCTCCTGGCACGGATGACACTTCTTACGCCTTCTTGCGGCGGCGCAGCAGCAGGCCGAGCACGCCCGCGCCCAGGGCCGCGGCGCTGCCGCCCGCGGGCAGCGAGGTGCAGCCGCTGCCGCCGCCGTCGTCGTCCTGGCCCACCTTAACGAAGAGGCTGGACACGGAGGCGCGCTCCGCGGGGAACACGCGGTCCGCGAAGGCCAGGCGCGTGGACACCTGCAGCTCGTACTCACCTTCCTTGTCCGGCTGGAAGTTGGGCACGCTGCCGTCCACGTACTGGTACTCCCAGTGGCGGCTGTAGGTGACGGCGCCCTTGGGGTTCTCCACCACCGCGGTGGAGCCGGAGGGACGCTTCACCACCGTCCAGGTGTACTCGATGGCCGCGCCGTTGCGGTTGGCGAACAGGGGCGGGCGCACCGCCATGCCCGTCTTCTCCACGCTCAGCGTGCCGCCCGTGCCCACGCTGAAGGGCGCCTTCGGGTCCAGGCAGTCATTGGGCTGGTCCTTGTTGAGCACCACGCAGTAGCGCGTGTCGCACGCGTCGCCCAGGCCGTCGCCGTCGTCATCCGCCTGGTCGCGGTTGGCCACCAGGGCGCAGTTGTCCTGGGCGTTGAGCACGGAGTCGTTGTCCCGGTCCGGGTCGCACGCGTCGCCGATGCCGTCCACGTCCGCGTCCTTCTGGTCCGGGTTGGACAGGCCGGGGCAGTTGTCCAGGTTGTCGGAGATGTTGTCGCCGTCCGCGTCCACGCGGCACAGGCTCACGTCCGCCGGCAGCTGCTGGTCCTCGTTCGCGACGAGCGGGCAGTTGTCCTCGCCGTCCTTCTTCCCGTCGTTGTCGTCGTCGTCGTCACAGACGTCGCCGATGCCGTCCTTGTCGCTGTCCGCCTGGTTGGCGTTGGGGATGGTGGGGCAGTTGTCCGCGTCGTCCAGGTGGCCGTCGTTGTCGTCGTCCGGGTCGCACGCGTCGCCGATGCCGTCGCCGTCGCCGTCCAGCTGCGTGGCGTTGGAGACGGCCGCGCAGTTGTCGCACGAGTCGCCGGCCAGGTCGCCGTCGCCGTCCGTCTGGTCGCGGTTGGACGTGAACGGGCAGTTGTCCTTGTCGTCCGCCTTGCCGTCGCCGTCCGCGTCGTCCGTGTACGACAGCGTCTTGCCGTCGTCCGTGTACGCCACCCAGACGGAGCAGCCGCAGCCACAGCCACAGCCGCCGCCCTCCTCCTTGGGGCGACCGCACTCGTCTCCGAGGCACTCCGGGTTGTCCGGGTTCTGCTCCTGGGCCTGCACGGTGCGGGGGCTCAGCACCAGGAAGGCTCCGAGCGCCAGCATGGGGGCAATGCGACCGATAGTCATGGTGACTCCTTTCACAACCCCTGCCCTAGCAAGAGCCGATCCCAGCGCTGTAGGACTTTCAGGGTCAGGAACTTCAAGGGGTTGCGGGCTCGGAAGAGACTGCTACAGGATGGGTGTGGGGGGGACACCCCATTGAGACTGTGGGGGATACCCCACGCTGGGGGCCGCCTCAGGTGCCCACGATGAAGTCGTCGGAGGTGAGGGAAATCATGCCCGCGGGGGTGCGGCCCGTGTCCGGGTCGTACTGGATCTCCTGGATGAAGAGCGAGCCCACGCCGGCGCCGCGCGGATCATTGTCCCGGCCCACCTGGAGGTAGAGGTAGACCTCGTTGGTGCCCGCGGGGATGAACTCGCCGGGGAAGAACGGGTGGGGGCGCTCCAGGGTGGGGACCAGGGAGACGTTCTCCACGCGGGTGCGGTAGCAGGCGCGGTCGCTGGTGGCCGTGGGGGGCAGCGGGACGACGGAGTAGCCGTAGCCGCGCTCGCGGTGGAAGTCGAGGTCGGCGCTGAGCGGGTCGCCGTGGGCCTCCACCTCCGCCACGTTGGTGACGCCGTCGCGGTCGCTGTCGAGCAGGTCCTCGGGGACGAGCGGGTTGGTCCGCGACAGGGCCTCCACGAGGTCCGGCAGGCCGTCGCCGTCGGTGTCGCCCACGCAGGGTCGCTGCCGAGCACGCGCTCCTCGCAGTCGTTGAGCCGGTCGCCGTCGGTGTCCTGCACCACGCTGCAGCCGTTGATGAGGTCCACGGCGAGCGGGTCCAGGCCCATGCGCAATTCAACGCCGTCCATGAGGCCGTCCTGGTCCGTGTCGGGGACGGCGGGGTCCAGGCCCAGGGCGCGCTCGTCGTCGTCGCCCACGCCGTCGCCGTCGCTGTCGGTGAGCATCTGGCCGTTGCGCACCTGGACGTTGCGGTTGAAGGCGAGGAAGCGCTTCAACTTGAGCGAGTTGTCGAGCGCGCCGTAGTCCAGCCGCGCGAGCGCGTTGGGCAGGCCCGGGAAGTCCGTCTCCACGGGCGCGCTGCCGCCCGCGTTGGCGATGGCGGCCACCTGCAGGCGGGTGACGGGGTCCGGCACGGCGCCGCGGACGTAGACGGGCTGCACGCTGACGTCGCCCGCGCCCAGCCCCTCCACCAGCCCCTTGAGCTCTCCCACCACGGCGGTCAGCTCGCACTGGCTGCACGACGCGTTGCACTGGGCCTGGGCCTCCGGGGACGCGTTGCATCCCGCGGCCTGGGACAGGGCGGCGCACCGGCTGTCGATGCCGATGTTGAAGGCCGGGTTGTCACAGCTCACGTCCGCGCTGCGGATGACGGGCGCGACGACGTAGCGCGAGCGCGCGACCTCCCCCTTGCAGGAGGCCTGCATGTCGCCGGACAGGAGGCTCTTGGACAGCCGCAGCGCGGAGCGGATGCTGATGGGCCCCTGCTGCTGGTAGCTGGCGTAGCGGGGCAGGACGGCCTGGAAGGCGGCCGCGTCCGTGAAGCTCCCCTGGAGGCCCGTGGCCACCGAGTGGAAGGCCACCAGCCCGAAGCGCGTCTGGGGGCCGGTGAAGCGCGAGGTGAGCGTGGTGAGCCCGTCCACCGCGTAGCCCACCACCTCCGGCTCGACGCCGGTTCCCCCCTGGAGGGCGAAGACGACCTTCACGGGGAACGCGTCGCCGGTGGCCTCCGGGACGCAGAGGTCGCCCTCGAAGTTGGCGCGGTCGCGAGTGCCGCCCGCGCGGTCGTCAATCGAATAGAGCCCCGCGTCGGTGCACGACAGCCACAGCATTGGGACAAGGAGCCAGGCGACCCGGGGGGAGGAACGCATCCGTCGGATTGTAGACCCCAGCCCCCCCATCCAACGCAAGCAACCCGCGTGGCCGCGCCGCGCGAAGTCACGTCACCGGCCCGACTTTCCGCGGCCCCCGCGAACAGGTCGCCACCAACCAGGCTGGAATGTCCACATCCTGCCTGGAACCAGCTTCCGACAAATTCCTGGTCTTACCGGGATGCTACCGATTCCAGGGAGGGGAAAGACATTGCCCATGCTGTCCAATCCCAAGGAGCAAGACCATGAAGAAGATGAAGCTGGGTGGGACCGTGGCGATGTTCGTGCTGGCGCTGGGTGCGACGGGCGCGATGGCGCACGGTGGTGACGTGAAGAGCCACGACCCCCGCATGGCGGTGGCGATGGAGGAGGTCGTGCTCGTGTCGAAGACGGGCCCCCTGGCCGGCGGCTCTGGCGGCTCCGGTGGCGGCTGCGGCTTCGTGAGCAACATCCTGGGCAACGTCGCCGGCAACCTGCTGGGCAACACGACGGGCACCCTGCTGGGCATCATCGGCAACGTGTTCGGCGGCGGCGCGAGCGGCAACTGCAACTGAAGCCGCCTGACGTCACGACCCCCTGAAGCGATGTAGCTGTTCCTTCAAGACGTACCCGACGCCGGAGGTCCCACCTCCGGCGCTCGGTCTTTGGAGCGAGCCCCCATGCGACACACCCTGACTCCCAGGCACGGGTTGTTGACCGGCCTTGCCGCGGTGCACCTGCTGCTGGTGGCCTGTGGCGCGTTCCACATCCCCTTCCTGCAGCTCACGGACACCGTGAGGCCCTGGGCGCAGGGCTACGTGCACTGGACGGGCGCGAGCAGTGGCTTCAGCTTCTTCGCCCCCGGGGTGAGCCCGGCGGTGAAGGTGGCCTTCGACCTGGAAGGTGCGTCCGGCGAGCAGTTGCACGACGACTTCCGGTCCGACAACAGCGCGGTGAACGTGCGCATCCATTCCATGATGTTGCGCTTCGGCCTCCAGGAGAGCCGGGACGCGCTGGCCCGCGCGTGGGCGGCGGCGATGTTCGGCCGGCACCCGGACGCGCGCGCCGTCACGGTGCGCGTGGAGTCGCTCCAGCTGCCCTCCATGGAGGCGCACCTGCGCGGTTCGCGCCCCGTCTGGTCGGAGGCCTACCGCGCGGTGTTCGAGCGCCGGCTGCCCCCGCCCGTGTCCACCGGCGAGGTGACGCCATGAGCGCCCCGTCCTGGAAGTCCTCCGTGGGGCCGAAGCTGGCGGCGTTCGTCAGCGCGCCCTCCTCTCCGCAGCCGCTGGGCGTGCTCCGCATCGGCGTCGCGGCGCTGCTGCTCATCCAGGCGTGGAGCCTGTCGGAGAGCCTGCCGGAGCTGTTGGGCAACCGGGGCTGGGTGCCCTGGAGCGTCTCCGAGGCGCTGGCGTCCCCGTCGGTGCCCCGCGTGGACGCGGTGGTGGCCGCGCTGGCGCCGCTGGGCATCTCCCAGACGGCCGGCATCCAGGCCCTGGCGTTCGTCTACGTCGTGGCGCTGCTGGGCCTGCTGCTGGGCCTGCACACGCGGCTGTCCGCGGTGGTGGCGTGGGTCATCCACACGGTGCTGCTCAACAGCATCAGCTTCTTCTCCTACGGCGTGGAGACCTTCGCGCACATCAGCCTGTTCTACTGCGCGGTGCTGCCGGTGGGCGCGGCGTTCTCCCTGGACGTGAGGGCGGGGAGGCTGTCCAGCGCGCCGTCCGCCCTGGCGACGCTGTCGCTGCGCATGTTGCAGGTGCACCTGTGTCTCATCTACCTGGCCACGGGGCTGGAGAAGCTCCTGGGGCCGGTGTGGCGGGACGGGACGGCGCTCTGGGAGGTGCTGATGCAGCCCCAGTACGGCCAGTTCGACTTCGCGTGGCTCGCGATGGTGCCGTGGGTGGTGAAGCTGTCCACGTGGGGCACGCTGGCGGTGGAGGTGGGCTACGCGTTCTGCGTCTGGCCCCGGCGCACGCGGGGGCTCTGGGTGGCGCTGACCGTGGGCATGCACCTGGGCATCGCGGTGATGATGGGGCTGTGGCTGTTCAGCGGGATGATGACCGTGCTCACGTTCGCGGCGTTCGGCTGGCCCCTGGTCGCCGAGGCGCTCGTCACCCGGGCCCGGGCCATGGTCCTGCTCCCGTTCCACTCCAGCCCTTCGCGTTAGGGCTCACAGCGTGAGCAGGTAGGCGAGCAGGTCGTCGCGCTCCTCGGGGGTGAGCGCCCGCGCGTCGCCGTGCTCCGGCCCGGAGGAGTCCACCAGCATGCGCAGCGGGAAGCGCTCGGCCGCCACCAGCCGGTCCCCCTGCACCGCGTAGCCCATCGTGGCGCTCGTCAGCAGGGGCCACACGTCCCAGGTCCCCACCAGCGAGGGCGGCGCCGCGCCCTTCACCAACTGCTGCTGCTCCGGCCGCAGCTCCAGCGCGATGGGCGTGCCCACGTCCAGGTACTGACCCCGGGTGGCGGGGTCCTGGTCCAGGGTGAAGAGGGGCGCGGGGTGGCAGGCCGCGCACCGCGCCTTGCCCTCGAAGAGCGCCAGGCCCTTCGCGGGGTGCCCCGTCTTCCCGTCCGGCATCGTCACCGTCTCCAGCGGCGCGCCGTCCGCGCCCCGGTAGGGGTTGGGCGGGGTGGACAGGAGCGACGTGTAGAGCGCCAGGGCCGCCACCTCCGAGGGCAGCGGATCCGGGTTGTGGTAGCGGTTGCGCCCGCCCACCGTCTCCGCCGTCTCCGCGAGGCTGCGCGTGCTCGCGGGCGTGAAGTAGGGCGGCGTGTCCCGGCTGCCCAGCGCCGTCGTCGAGCGGTAGATGCGCATGGGGCGCGTCTTCTCGAAGAAGACGCCGCCCGTGTGCCCCTCGATGTGGCACGCGTCGCAGCTCATGCCCGTGCGCCCCACGTCGGTGAAGTAGAGCACCTGGCCCAGCCGGCGCTGCTCGCGCGGGCGCAGGTCCGCCACCGGCCACTGCCGCACCACGCGCGCCCTGCCCTGCCGCGCCTCGCGCACGTCCACCACCGCCACCGTGCCCGTGAAGCGGTTGAGCACGTAGAGCGTGCGCCCGTCCGGGGACAGCGCCAGGGAGCGGGGCCCGGAGTGCAGCTCCAGCCCCGCCCGGCCCTTCGTGCCCAGGTCCTCCGCCGGGCGGATGAAGGGCGTGCCGTCCGGGGGTGGCACGGGCAGCGTCTGGAGCACCGCCTCGCGCGCCGCCGCGTCGCTCGCCGCCAGCGCCTTCGCGTCCAGCACCCGCACCTGCCCCAGGCCCACGTCCGCCGCGTAGAGCAGCCCGGCGCGGTCATCCAGCGCCAGCCCCTCCGTCACGCCCGCGCCGAAGCCCCGGTGCCGCACCACCTCATTCCGGTCCAGGTTCAGCACCGCGACGCCGCTGTTGGCGCTCACCTCCATGCGCTGGGCGTTGGGGCCCACGTTCGGCCCCAGGCTCGACATGAAGAGGCGCTTCAGCCGGTCGCTCACGACCATCCCCCGGGGCGCCTTGCCGCCCATCACCTGCGCGGAGAAGGGCTCCGTGGGCCCTCCGATGATGGGGACGCCCGGCCCCGGCACCACCGGCGCCAGCTCCCGGCCGTTCGTGTTGTCGAGCAGCACCACCTGCCCGGTCTGGAGGCTGCCCACCATGAGCAACTGGTTCCACAGCACCAGCTCGCGCGGGTTCGGATCCACTTCCCGGGCCCACTTCTCGCGGCCATCCTCCAGCGCGAGCGCGTGCACCTGGTCGTGGACGTGCTCGGCGACGAAGGCCACACCCTGCGCGGCATCCACCGCCAGACCCCACACCCCCGGGGGCGTGGGGACGACGCGGGCCTTCCGCTCCGGCGCGTCCAGCGCGTACAGCCAGAGCCCCCCGCTCCACTGGTGGGCCACGCCCAGCCAGGGGCGCCCGCCGGCGTCCTTCCACGTCGCGAGCGCCGACGGCCCGTCCCCCACCGCCATCGCCTCCACGCGGCCGGACTCCACGTCCAGCGCGAACACCGTGTCCGTGGGCGGCGACGCGACGAAGAGCGTGCGCCCGTCCGGGGACAGCGCCATCGCCGTCAGGTCCGGGAAGGCCGCGTCGTTGACCAGCGTCAGCCGCGCGCTGCCCGTGGGCTTGGGGTCGGTGCTCGCGGCCAGCGACAGCTGCACGTCCGTCTGGAACGTGCCCGCGGGGAGCAGCAGGTCCGCGGGGAGCCTCGCGTAGGCGTGGCGCGCGTCCACCACCGTGAGCGGCACCTCGCGCGACAGGGGCGCGCCCAGCACCAGCCGCAGGCCCGGCACCAGGTTCTCGCCGTAGAGCGAGAGCGGCTGCGAGGTCTGGTTGCTGGTCAGCTTCGGGCCCACGGCCCGGAGGATGGGCCGCGGCGGGGGCGCGGGTCGCGGACTGGGGGCTCCCCGGGGCAGCACGACGATGGCCAGGAGGCCCAGGATGGCCACGCCAGCGAGCCCCACCGCGATCCACTCCAGCTTGCGAATGTCACCTTTCACGCGTGTGCGAGCCTCCCACGCGCGAGCATCCTCCATCCGCCCACCGTGTCACGATGACTTCGCACCACGTCTGCTCGCATGCCGGGGAGGCACGGCGCAGAGGGAATCCCACGCGACCTTTCCAGCATCCCGGCACGAAGCGGGACAGGGCGTGGAGCTCCCGCCCCAGGTGAGGTGGACTGCCCCCCACACCTGATCGTCACACGTCACGCCATGGGGCTGGAGTGTGCGTTGACAGGTCGGGGCTCGCATCGCTTAACCTGTTGATGATGCGACGTTTCCTTTTCTTCTGTGCCGTCGCCAGCGTGCTCGGCTTCGGTCCCCTCTCCACCGCGAACGATGCCTGGGCCCAGGGGCGTGCACGTGCATCCCGGTCGAAAGCCGCGAAGGCGGCCAAGGCCAGGAAGGGCTCGAGCAAGGCGCCGCCGCGCATCGAGACGAAGTCGAGCACGGCCGTGACGGATCCGGTGACGGGGGATGCCGCTGCCACGGCGTCGTCCGCGCCTCCGCAGCGCGGGCCGTCGCGCATCGACTTCGACGACCGGCTCATCCAGGGCCAGACGAACAAGTCCGGCGCCGTGTATCTGTATGACCGCAAGGAATTGAAGACGCGATCGATGCTTCGCGAGCGGGACAGCTTCCGCTCCGAGACGCTCGCCACCGTCTACGATCAGTAGGGCCGTACCGCCCATCACCCTTCGAAGGGAGCGTCACCGTTGAGCGGCCAGCCCAGCGTCCTGCAAGTCGTCATCCTCCGCGACGGCCTCCTGGTGGGGACGGAGGTCTTCGTCCCCGGCACCTACGCGCTCGGCTCCGATGCGTCGTCGGACCTGCGGCTGGACGACGCGTCCGTGTCGCCGCGCCATGCGTTGCTGTACTTCCAGAACGGCCGCACCGCGATCCAGGACGCGGGCGGCGGCACCAGCGGCGTCTTCGTCAACGGGCACCAGGTCACGGCGTGTGAGATCCGCTCGGTGGACGAGGTGCTGTGCGGTCCGTTCGTCCTGAAGACGCGGATCCTCAACCAGCGTCCCGTCGAGACCAAGCCGCAGCCGCCGCCCGAGGTCGCCGCGCTCCTCGGAGGCGCTGGGGCTCCGCCCCCCGTGAACGGCTTCGCGCCCCAACAGGCCGCGCATCCGGCGAACGGCTTCGCGCCCCAGCACGGCGCGCAGGCCGCGAATGGCTTCGCGCCTCAGCACGGTGGGCAGGCCGCAAATGGCTTCGCGCCTCAGCACGGTGGCAGGCCGCACACGCCCAGCAGCAGGCTGCATTCGCTCAGCAGCAGGCGCAGCAGGCAGCTCTTGCACAGCAGCAGGCGCAGCAGGCCGCGCAGGCTCACCACGGCGCGCAAGCGGCTCATGCGCAACAGGCCACGCACGCGGCACAGGCAGCGCATCCCCAGGCCTCGCACGGTCAGCATCCGGCGACGCACGGTCAGGCGGGCCACGCGCAGCCCCACGCTCAACCCGGTGCCCAGGCCGCGCACGCTCAGCCCGCGGCCTCCAAGCGCGTCCCGGCTCCCGCCGTCCCCGCGGGCACCATGCCCTCCACGCGGCGCCGTCCTCCGTCGGAGGCCATGCCCAGCCTCCTCGTCGTGGACGACCTGCTCGCGGACGTGGAGACGGACGCAGCGCCCGCCTCCGGGCCCCTCGTGCTCGGCGCGGCCCCGGCCACCCGCCCCACGCACGCGCCGAAGATCGGCCCGGGCAAGGGCGCGGCCCAGCTCTACCTGGAGCTGTACTGGGGCGCCGTGCGCCGCGACGCGCGCCGCTTCACCCCGGACGCGAAGAAGCCCGTGAAGGCCGCCGTGGACGAGCTGGCCCCCATGCCGCTGTGGGGCTTCTCCCTCCCGGAAGGCGACGGCTTCACGCTCGCTGAATCCGTCAACGGCAACTACCGCCTCTTCGTGCCCCCCGGCACCGACGTGGAGAAGGCCAACGGCGACGGCCGCTTCGCCCCCGTCACCACCGCCGCGCTCGAGTCCGACGGCAGCCGCCGGTTCGTCACCCTGCGCGACGGCGCCGCCGCCCGCCTCACCCAGGGCAAGATGTCGCTCGTCGCCTACGCGGCGCCCGCCCCCGAGCGCGTCTTCGTCAACCCGCTCAAGGGCCTGCCCTGGCTGACCCTCTTCTTCCTCGCCCTCTTCGGCGGAGGCCTGGGCTGGTTCATCGCCACCCGGCCGCAGGGCCCCGCGACCGCGGACTTCACCCAGAAGAACCTGCCGCCCGTCGCGCTGCGCCTCATCGCCCCGGAGCCCAAGAAGAAGGAAGAGGCCAAGAAGAAGCTCGAGGCGATCAAGAAGAAGGAGCCCGTCAAGGAGAAGCCCGTCGTCGCGGAGAAGGCCCCGCCCAAGCCCGTCAAGCAGGTCCAGGTCCCCAAGGCCGTGGCCGCCGCGCCGGAGAGCAAGGCCCTCAAGGCGCTCGCGAAGCTGTCCGCCGCGGGCCCCGCCGCCAACGACCTGCTGGCCGCCGTGGACAAGCTGGGCAGCGGCCCGGGCAGCAAGAACGCCAAGCAGACCAACTACAAGCTCGCGGGCCTCATCGGAAAGGCGCCCATCGCCAACGCGGGCCTGGGCACCTTCGGCCTGGGCGGCGGCGGCAAGG
>NZ_JBKGHJ010000229.1:0-13168 GCF_046520365.1 Corallococcus sp. 4LFB | reverse complement strand
GTGCTCGGTCCCGCGTGCGTCCCGACCCTGTCCTCGGGCACCACGCCCGTCGCCGCGCGCCCAGGCCCGCGCGTGACGCGGGCGCCCTGCGGGTGATGACCTTCAACATCCAGTCCGGCCTCGGGGGCCTGGAGGGGGTGGCGGACGTCATCCGCCAGGAGGGCCCGGACGTCGTCGCGCTGCAGGAGGTGGACGTGGGCTCCACGCGCGCGCACGGCGAGGACCAGGTGGAGCGGCTGTCGGCGCTCACCGGCCTGAAGTACCGCGCGCACTTCGGCACCACGCGGCTGTACGGTGGCGCGTACGGCATCGCGCTCCTGTCGCGCTACCCGCTGGCGTCGCTGGCGCAGTACCCGCTGCCCACGCCGAAGGGCGCGGAGCCGCGCACGCTGGCGCACGCCGTGCTGGACGTGGACGGCCGCGAGGTGAGCGTCTACGCCACGCACCTCATCCGCCGGCCCTTCAACGGCGCGGCGCGCGTGCGCCAGAGCGTCTTCATCTCCCAGCTGCTGGCGAAGGACTCCCGGCCCCGGCTCCTGATGGGCGACCTGAACGACGACCCGGACTCGCGTCCGGTGCGCCTGTTGCGCCGCCAGCTCCAGGACGTGGCGCGCGCACCCGCTCCGACGGGACGGGCACCTACCCGCTGCCGCTGTTCCTGCCGTCCTTGCGCATCGACTACGTGATGGCGTGTGGCGCGTTCACCCCGGTGGCCACGCGCGTGCTGCGCGTGGGCGTGTCCGACCATTACCCGGTGGTGGCGGACCTGCGGCTCCAGCCCGCCGCCGCGCCCGTCGTCTCCGCGAACACGGGCAGCAAGGTGCTGGGGCCCACGAGCGCGCTGGCGCCCGGGGACCTCTTCGACCACGCCCGGGCCGCGGAGGCCGCCTTCATCGCGGGGGACTACACCACCTGCGTCACCGCCTGCACCGACGCCGTCCGGCGCGCCATGGCGTTCGCGGGCGAGGGCTCCCTGGCCCAGCAGGCCTTCCTGCTCCACGTGGACGGCTCGGACCTGCTGCGGCTGCAGGGCCTGTCCACGCTGCCGCAGCTGCGCGTGGACGACGCGGCCTTCGCGCTCTACGTCCTGATGCAGGTCTTCGTGCGGCTCAACGCCGTGGGACTTCCGACCGTCGGGTGACGGGACGACCGGGGCGCGGCTTCAAGCCGTGCCCACCGGCCCCGGCTCAGCGCGGATAAGCGAGCTCCAGCAGCCCCATGCGGTGCAGCTTCGCCAGCGTCTTGAGCGTCTCCAGCTCGCGCGCGGGGCTGGCCAGCACCAGCGTGGACACGTCCCACGTCCCGCTGATGAGCCCGGCGATCTGCCGCTCCTCCGGCTTGAGCATCACCATCGTCTGCGGGGACTGGATGAGCCGCGGCACCACCAGCGGCGGCAGGTCCGCGTAGAGCGCGGCCACGTGCTCGCGCTGCACCAGGCGCGCGAACTCGCGCACGCGCCGGTCCGCGGGGTCGCTGGCCAGCAGCGACGCGCACACGATGCCGGCCGCGTCGTACTGGCCCTCGCGCATCAGCACCGCGCCCTTCTCCAGCATCTCCGCCACCGGATCCGCTTCCACCTGCGGCGCGCCGTCCACCTCCACCAGCTTCGCGCGCAACAGCTCATGCACCCGGCGCGTCACCGACGAGCGCGACACGCCCATGGACGCCGCAGCCGCCCCAGGTTCTGCGGCGTCGTCGTCAGCGCGAGGATGATCCGGTGCATCAGGGGCTGGCTGGGGCTGGGCGGAGAGAGCGCCTTCACGCTCAGCGCGTCGATGGGCAGCGCCTTGTCCACGTCCCCCTGCTCGTCCACCCAGCGCAGGGATTCGAAGAGCAGCTCGCGGATGCTCATGTCGGACGGCACCCAGTCCTCACCGGTGCGGTCCGCGTCCTCCGTCCAGTGGAACGTGCCCTGCCCCGCGATGGTCAGGTCCGTCATCGCCGCGAACAGCTCCTCGCGGCCCAGGTCGCGCACCCACCGCGCCTGCACGCCGTGCGCGTCGAAGGCCGCGTCCACGTCCGGCGTGCGCGCCAGCTCGTCGAAGGCCGCCAGCACGCGCGTGCCCGTGGCCAGCTTCGGCAGCGACAGCAGGCGGGCCACCCGGCCGCGCAGCCCTTCGCTCGCGGTGGCGCCCACCTGGCCGGACAGGAGGAACAACTTGCGCTCGCCCGCTTCCCACGACAGCTGCAACGTCCCCGTCTTGCGGGAGCTGTCCAGCCATTGAAGGAACTCGGGGAGCGGGTAGCTGAAGAGGTCGCCGTGGATGGCCATGCGTGTCGGATTCGAGGATACAGTCCCGGGCCGTGCGCGTCGCGGTCCTGTTCATCGATGGGGTGGGCATCGGACGGAAGGACCCGGCCGTGAACCCGCTCGCGGACCGGGACCACCTCCTGGCCTGGTTCCAGGACGCGCCCGCCCCCGTCCTGCCCCACGGCGGCGTGGGCCTTCCGGTGGACCCCACCTTCGGCGTGCCCGGCCGGCCCCAGTCCGCCTCCAACCAGACGGCCATCCTCACTGGGGACCCCGCCCCCGTCCTCGTGGGCGGCCACGTGCTGGGCTACCCCAACACCGCCCTGAGAGACCTCCTCGCGGAGCGCTCCATCGTGCGGCGCCTCAAGGCCGCGGGCCGCACGGCCACCTTCGCCAACGCGTACCCCGCGCCGTACCTGGACGCGCTCGGCGTCCCCCGGCGCCCGTCCACGTCCCCGCCGGAGTTCACCCTCTCCGAGCGCGCCGCGCGCAAGGTGCGCCCCTCCGCCGCGAAGCTCGCCTTCGCCGCGGGCCAGGAGCGCCTGCGCACGCTGGACGACGCGCGGGCGGACGACGGCCTCACCCACGACATCACCGGGGCCAGCGCGCGCGCGCACGGACTGGACGTGCCCCACCGCACGCCGGGCGAAGCCGCGGCCCTCCTCTGGCGCATCGCGGGCCAGGCGGACTTCACCTTCTTCGAGCACTACCTCGCCGACGAGGCCGGCCACGCGCAGGACTTCACGGCCGCCCGCCTGGCGCTCGACACCTTCGACGCCTTCCTGCGCGCCGTCGCCGCCACGCGGCCCCACGACGCGCGCGTGCTGGTGTGCAGTGACCACGGCAACGTGGAGGACCTGTCGGTTCGAGGACACACCGTGCACGCCGTGCCCATGCTCTACTTCGGCCCCTCCGCCCCGGAGGTAGCGTCGTTCTCCACCGTCGCGGACGTGGGCCGCGCCGTGGTGCGCTGGCTCGGCGCCGACTGAAGGGACGTGGGATGCGGGTGGGCAGTACCGGACGATGGAGCCTGCGGCCCGCCCTGCTCGCCCTGCTCGCGACGACGGTCCTCCTTTCCGCCTGCGCCACCGCGCCTCAGAAGCCCG
Organism: Corallococcus sp. 4LFB; assembly: GCF_046520365.1. NCBI lineage: Bacteria > Pseudomonadati > Myxococcota > Myxococcia > Myxococcales > Myxococcaceae > Corallococcus > Corallococcus sp. 4LFB. The sequence continues at coordinate 9,811 of NZ_JBKGHJ010000229.1, read as the reverse complement.
TCGACCCCGCCGCCACGCTGGCGCTGCCCGGCGGTGAGTTCCGCTTCGCGCACACCCGGAAGGACGCCCAGGCCGCGGACATGGTCCGCCGCGCGGTGGAGCACGCCGGGCCCCGCCTGGCCCGCTGGGGCACGTTCCAGGAGCCCGTCACCCTCATCATCCACCCCAACCACGCCGCCCTGGAACGCGCCGCCCACCGGCCCGGCTACGACTTCCTGCGCGCCTGGGCCCGCTACGAGCAGGTGGAGGTCCAGAGCCCCCGCACGTGGACGCGCGCCGGCGCCACGCAGAAGCAGGTGGACGAGCTGCTGCTGCACGAGCTCACCCACAGCCTCATGTGGCAGGCGTCCGCCAGCGTGTCGGACTGGACGAAGAAGGGCATCCCCCTGTGGTTCAGCGAGGGCATGGCCTCGTACACCGCCGGCCAGGGCTACCGCGTCCCCAGCCTGGAGGACCTGTCCCGCTTCCTCCACCAGTACCCCCAGGCGGATCCGCTCGCGCGCGCCGAGTCCCTCTACGAGACCGAGAACGCCACCGTGTACGGCGCCGCCCACCACGCCTTCACCTTCCTCATGGAGCGCTACGGCGAGGCGCGCGTCCGGGGCGTCCTCGCCGCCATGCGCCGGGGCCAGGACTTCACCGGCGGCTTCCAGGAGTCCATCGGCCTGCCCGTGGACGCCTTCCTGCGCGACTTCCGCCGCTACGTGTTCCTGCGCGGCTTCAAGGGGGGCCGGCTGGCCCCACCCCCGGCCCATCCTCGCCCCGAAGGGCGCGGAATTCCTCGGAATCCACCGCTTCCAGCACCCCCTGCCCCACATTCGCCCACTTCCACGCCACCGGACACAACTCCGGAGGCCCCAAGCCCGACAAGTTGAGCAAGCCCGCTATGCGTGGGCCGCCGGAGGTCTCCCCCGTGACTGATTCAAAAATCAACCGCCCGAAACCCACCCCGTCCCCCGCCACGGGCTCCTCCGCCGTTGATTCCGCGAAGCTCGCGGCGCAGCAGAAGGCCGCCGCCGCGAAGGCCGCCGCCGTGAAGCGCAACCAGTCCGGCTTCGAGTCCGCTCCGGCGGCGGTCGCCCGGACGCCCGTGGCCGGCACCGGCAACCTGGCCCGCTCCGCCAACGCGAGCGCGCTGCTGGGCGCCGCGCCCACGTCCGCGGTGAAGTCGAACGCGACGGTGGCGAACCCGACGACGCGCACCATCACCTTCACCTACGACGCGGGCCCGCACGCGCAGCTCACCAACCCGAAGCTCAAGGGCAGCTGGGACGCGGACGGCCGCTTCGACGCGCAGTGGTCCTCCGGCGGCATCCCCATGAAGCCGCTGGGCAACGGCAGGTACGAGGCCACGGTGAAGGTGGCGGACGACGGCCTGGCGCACAACTGGGAGTGGGGCGTCAGCGTGGACGGCCCGTCCGGCAAGGACCAGTGGGCGGTGATGGGCGAGGGCAACCTCAAGCTGGACCTGTCCAAGCCCACCGCGTCCTACGCGCCCACGACGTACCACTCCATGGGCGCGCAGCGCTCCGGCCAGGACGTGTCCTTCAAGTTCTGGGCGCCGGACGCGCGCGCCGTGCAGGTGAAGGTGACGGACAAGCAGGGCCGCGAGCAGCGCATCCCCATGACGCGCGACGAGGGCGGCAACTGGACCGCGCAGGCCCGGGGCGCGTGGGACCAGCTGGAGGGCAAGGCCTACGTCTACGAAGTGGTGGACTCCACGGGCGCCACCAGCGACCGGCCGGACCCGTACGCGCGCCGGATGATGGGCGAGCAGCGCGGCATCGACCGGCTCTACCTGGACCCCACGCGCGGCAAGGAGGTGGACCGCTACTTCACCGGCGCCACCGGCCTGATGCGCTTCGACGTGGACGACGCCGGGGACGCGGACAGCGCGTACCTGGTCCTCAAGGACGGCGACGGCCACCCGCTCACCAAGGCGCAGCTCCAGGAGCGGCTGGGCAAGTTCGACGACACCCTCATCGACAAGATGCGCGGCGGGAAGTTCAACGACTTCTGGTCGCGCAACGTCACCGACGACGGCCGCATCAAGATGACGAACCAGGGCGGCGCGTGGACCACGCTCGTCAACGACCCGGACAAGCTGGCGGGCCTGCGCTACGAGTTCCAGGTGTTCGACAAGGACGCGCAGGGGAAGCTCCACCTGCGCGACGACGTGAACAACGACGGCAAGCTCTCCGACACGGAGCGCCTGGCGTCGTCGGAGAACGACCCCTGGAGCGACCTCATCACCCAGGGCAGCGGCGTGTCCTTCCGCGGCTCCATCCTCACGGACCCCACGAAGTTCCAGTTCAAGAACGACGACGTGCCGCGTGAGAAGGACCCGTCGAAGTGGACGGTGTACCAGCTGCACGTGGGCAGCTTCCTGGGACAGGCGGGCAACTCCAACCGCTCCACCATGGAGGACCTCATCAAGAAGCTGGATTACTTCAAGGAGCTGGGCGTCACCACGCTGGAGCTGCTGCCCACCAACGAGGTGGAGGGCCCGCGCAACTGGGGCTACCTGGGCGTCAACAGCCTGGCCGCGGAGAGCTCCTTCGGCTTCGAGGACGAGACGGGCCAGTGGGTGGAGGGCGACGAGGCCCTCAAGCGCTTCATCGACGCGGCCCACGGCAAGGGCCTCAACGTGGTGTCGGACGTCGTCTACAACCACGTCTTCGGCGACTACAACGGCCTGTGGAACGTGGGCGGCCCCAGCAACCCCTACTTCAACTGGGCCAAGGAGCCCGGCAAGTTCGAGCAGCGCGACACGCCGTGGGGCGCCGTGCCCGCGTACGACACGCCGCAGGTGAAGCAGCTCTTCGTGGACCACGCCGTGCAGCAGGTGGCGGAGCTGCGGTTCGACGGCCTGCGCTTCGACTTCACGGAGCCCATCAAGGGCGTGGGCGGCAAGGCGGGCTGGGACATGCTCCGGGAGATCAACCGCCAGGTGCACTTCATCAACCCGAACGCGTGGACCGTGGCGGAGCAGTTCGACTACGACCCGGACATCTCGCGCCCGGCGAAGTCGGACGGCACGGGCGGCGGCTTCGACGCGCAGTGGTACACGGAGTTCCAGCACCGGCTGGTGCGCGACAACAGCAAGCCGGGCCTGGTGCAGGCCGCCTCGCGCGGGATGAAGACGGACGTGGACGCATTCGTGGACCTGATGACGAACCCGCGCGGCCTGGACGGCTGGAAGCACGCGCTGTCCGTCATCTCCAACCACGACGAGGTGGGGAACGCGGAGCGCACCATGAACACCGCGGAGGGCGAGAAGGCCACCGACTTCCCGGACCAGTGGGCGCGCGGCGCCGCCCGCTTCACGGCCGGCATCGGCATGGCGGGCCCGGGCATCCCCATGTTCTTCCAGGGTGACGAGTTCGGCGCCCAAAACGACTTCCGCTGGGGCAACCCGTCCACCTGGGACAGCGACTGGAGCTGGCAGGACGTGGGCAAGGGCGTGGACTTCGGCAAGGTGACCTTCAACGACGCCACCAAGGCCACCTACGAGCGCCTCTTCGAGCTGTCCCCGGACGCGCGCGCGAAGGACAGCGCGTACAAGGCCTTCTCCGCGGACGACAAGAAGCTGTTCGCGGAGGTGGCCGCCCTGCCCGCCTCCGAGCGCAAGGACGCGATGCTGGACGTCACCCGCCGGCAGTCCTTCAACTTCTACAAGGACGCCATCGGCCTCAGGAACAGCAGCAACGCCTTCAGCGCGGCGGCGGAGGTCAAGCGCGTCTACACCCACAACGACGACAGCGTGATGGCCTTCACGCGCAAGTCCGGCAACGAGGAGTTCCTCGTGGTGGGCAGCCTCAACAAGAAGAACCTGGAGGGCTACTCGCTGCCCCTGCCCCCGGGCCAGTGGAAGGAAGTGCTGAACAGCGACGCCAGCGTCTACGGCGGCGGCAACTTCGGCAACTACGGCGCCACGCTGAACGGCGGGAACACCCCGGTGAACATCCCCGCCGCCGGCTACGTGGTGCTGAAGAAGGTCGGCTAGCGCTTCGCGTCCGCGCCGGCCGCCTGCTTCGACGAGGCGGCCGGGCTGGGCAGCAAGGGCGGCCGGTCCTTGCCTTCCATGGTGCGCTGCAGCTCCAGCTCCTGGAGCAGCACCGCGGGCGCCACGGTGGACACGGGCACGTTGCCGCTCTCCGCGCCGCAGAAGCCGTTGAACACGCCCAGGCGCTGGCCCGTGGCGAGGATGCGGTTCACTGACGACAGCGGCGTGCCGACGATCTCCACGCCGCGCACCAGCGTCTCCTCGCCCGTCTTCACGTCCACGCGGTACACCATGCGCGGCACGCCCTTGAAGGCCTGGTAGCCGTAGCTGGACGTGTTGGTGTTGCCGCCGGTGATGTCACGGATGATGAGCCCATAGGGCTTGCCCTGCCGCTTCGCCTCCGCGATGAGCCGCTTCTTCAGCTCCGCGTCGCTCACCTGCTTCGTGCTGTCCACCAGGAGGTTGGCCATGCGCGCCACCGGCTGGAGCGTGCCCTGCCCGCGCCCGTGGCCGTTGGACTTCGGGAAGCCCTCCACCGGGTGGCGGCTCATCAGGTAGCCCTTGAGCACGCCCTTCTCCACCAGGCTCACCGGCTGCCCCTTCACGCCCTCCTCGTCGTAGAGGTAGTAGCCGTTGAGCGGCTCGCCGTTCACCTCGCGCCGGGACGGATCATCCCGCAGCGACAGGAAGGCCGGGAGGATGTGCTTCCCCTCCTGTCCCTTGAACGTCTTGCCGTCGGTGTCGCCGTCCTGCCGGTCCGCCTCCAGCCGGTGGCCCAGCGTCTCGTGGAAGAGCACGCCCGCGGCCTCCGGCGCCAGGATGGCCGGGCCCGCGTACGGGGTGATGGCCGGCGCCTGCCTGAGCGCGAGCAGCTCGTCGATGACCTTCTGGGCCGCCGCGTGCACCTTCGCCTCGTCGGGCATGCCCGCTTCCGTGGGCAGGTAGAAGCTGCGCGAGTTGTCCAGGAGCTGCCCGTCCGGCGCGCGCGTCACCGCGGAGACGTGGAACGCATACAGCGTCTCCTCCGTGATGAGCCGCGTGCCCTCCGAGGACACGAACAGCCGCGTGGCCTTGTCCGCCGTGACGCGCACCTCCGAGTCGAACAGCTCCGGGTGCGCGTTGAAGCGCGCGGACACCTCGCGCGCCACCCGGCGCCACTTCTCCCGGTCGAACGGGAACGCCACCGGCGGCTGCACGTAGGTGGCGGGCGTCTCCCTGGAGAAGGACGCGGGGCGCTTGGGGTCCTCCACCGCGTAGACGTCCTCGCCCTTCTTCTTCAGGTACTGGAAGAGGGCGGCCTTGTACTTCTCGTCCGTGACGAGCCACAGCGCCGTGCGCAGCGCGAGCGGCGAGTCGTCCAGCGGCCCGTCCTTGCGCGACGTGAAGCTGGAGCCCTTGCTGGTGCTGAAGCCGAAGTCGAGCGAGTCCGCCACGGAGCTGTCGTAGTCGTAGCTGCCCACGCGCACGTCCACGCCCAGCTTGCGCTCGCGGTAGTCGTCGTCCTGGAACAGCGCCCCGTAGCGCGCGATGATCAGCCGCGACGCGTAGTCCTTCACGCCGTAGCTCAGGAAGTACGGCGCTTCATGGCCGGTCACCTTGAGCTGCTGCTGGTTGCGTTGAAGCTCCGCGTTCATCGCGTCCAGGAGCTGGGCGCGAGGGTCGGACGCGGGAGATGCGCCCATCAGGAGGGCCGCGGCCACGAACAGCGGGAACAGGGGACGGGATTCACCAGGCACGGCCGCGCACTGTAGCGAAAAACAGGCGAGGGCCCTCCCCTCACGCGGCTGGCGTGAAGCGAGGACCCTCCTGCCCGCATGCCCTGTCTGCGACGGGCCTCAGGCCTTGACGATCTTCTCGCGGCCCTGCGTGACGGCCTTGGTCGCGTTGCGCGTGTCGACGACGATGTTCGAGCGCTGGACCAGGTCGTTGTAGTCGATGTGCGAGTGGTCCGTGAGGATCATCACCGCGTCGTACTGGCTCAGGGTCTCCGGGTCGAGCGGGACGGACTTCATCTCCATGTTGAAGCCGTGGCCCTTGTGCAGTTCCTTCACGTACGGGTCGTGGTAGCTGATGTCCGCGCCCTTCTCCTTGAGGAGCGTCATCACGCGCAGCGACGGGGACTCGCGGAAGTCGTCGATGTCCTTCTTGTAGGCCGCGCCGATGCAGAGGACCTTCGCGCCGTTGAGCACCTTCTTGTTCTGATTGAGCGCCTCCATCGTGCGCTGCACCACGTAGTAGGGCATCTGCCAGTTCACCTCACCGGCCAGCTCGATGAACTTGGTGTGGAACTCGAACTCGCGCGCCTTCCACGTCAGGTAGAACGGGTCGATGGGGATGCAGTGCCCGCCCAGGCCGGGGCCCGGGTAGAAGGGCTGGAAGCCGAAGGGCTTGGTGCTGGCGGCCTGGATGACCTCCCAGACGTCCACGTTCATGCGGTCGCAGAGCATCTTCATCTCGTTGACCATGGCGATGTTCACGCAGCGGTAGATGTTCTCCAGCAGCTTGGCGAGCTCCGCCACGCGCGTGGAGGACACCGGCACCACTTCCTTCAGGGCGCTGCCGTAGAGGGCCGTGGCGACCTCGAGGCACGCGGGCGAGAAGCCGCCGACGACCTTCGGAATCGTCTTGGTGTTGAAGCCCTTGTTGCCCGGGTCCTCGCGCTCCGGGCTGAAGGCCAGGAAGAAGTCCACGCCCGCCTTGAGGCCGTTCTTCTCCAGCAGCGGCTTCAGCACCTCCTCCGTGGTGCCCGGGTAGGTGGTGGACTCCAGGATGAAGAGCTGGCCGGGGCGCACGTACGGCGCCAGGGCCTCGCCCGTCTGGATGATGAAGCTCATGTCCGGCTCACGCGACGCGGTCAGCGGCGTGGGCACGCAGATGATGACGCAGTCGAGCTCGCGGGACTTCGCGAAGTCGTTGGTCGCCTTGAGCTTGCCGGCGTTGGTGAGCTCCGCCAGCGGCGCGCTGGCGATGTGCTTGATGTAGCTCTCACCCTTGGCGATCTTGTCAATCTTGCGCTGGTCGACGTCCAGCCCCGTGACCGGGAAGCCCGCTTCCGCGAAGGCCATGCCCAGCGGAAGACCGACGTACCCGAGACCCACCACGCCCACCTTCGCTTCCCGATTCTGAATCCGACCCAGCAACGGGTTGCCAACCATCACGCGCATTGTCGTTACTCCCCAGCAGTTGACGTGAGGCCTCGCCGGCTCACACGTCCCGACCCACACCAATCACCTGAAGACGAACACCCACCCCAACCATGCCGGAGGCGTCAGCTGCCTCCGGAACTCCACCGACACCGCCGGCACCACGCGCCCGTACCCGGGCGAGTAGCGAGACGGCACGAGCGAGGTCTCCAACCCCCGCCCGAAGAGCACCCAACCCACGGGCGCCTCCGCCGGTCCAAGCTCGAGGGCCCGCGCATCGAAGGCCTCCGGCCCCTCCTGCACGCGCCCCGCCCGCGCCAATACCTCCGCCGCAGGCTTGCACCACCGCGCCTGCCCATCAGGCAGATGCAAACGTCCGACCACCTCATGACGGCCCGTTCCGACGAGCCGGTCCCCCACGGCCAGCGCACGCACGTGCCGGTCGAGGAAGAAGGTCCTCTCAATCCCTACCGGGGCCGGCAGGTGGCGGTAGCCGTCGTGGCGCACCACCAGCCGGTCATGCTTCGCGCCGGGCTGGAAGGCCACCACGCGAGCCCGGGCATCCTCCGGCAGCGCGAAGAGCCGCGCCTTGTCCATCGGGGCCTGCTCGGCCCCATCCACCTGAAGCGTGTTGTGCGCCGCGGTGCTCCGCATCGCGTTGCGCAGCGCCGGATCCCGCGTGTACGAACCCGTGCCGGGGTCGACGATGACGGGACGGCCGTCGAGGTGAAGCTCGAAGGAAAGCTTGTCGTTGTGGCTGTGTCCTCCGACGCCCCGCTGCCCCTGTTTTCCGGCCGAGACGGTGAGCACGGCCCCTTCGCCGCGCAAGATGTGGAAGCCACCTTCCGCAAAGCTTACAGACGTGGGCGAGGCAGCCGCGGGCAGCGCGTTGAAGCGCACCAGGCCCGCGTCGCCCAGGAGCCACGCGGCCTCGTCCGGGAACACGCCGCCGCCCAGCCCCGCGTCGTTGAACAGCGCCGCGCCCAGCCCCGCGAGGTAGCCATGGTCGCCGTCCGCGCGCTCCTGGAACGGGAACACGCGGCCGCTGTCGTTGTCGCCAATCTGCGGCGCAAGGCCAGACTCCGAGGACCAGGCGCGGGCCGCGACGAACATCAATCGCAGACGCGCTTCATAGGCAGGGCCCAGCGACACGCCCGCGCCGCGAGCGACGAGGAAGGCCAGGGTGAAAAGCTCCACCGACAGGCGGTGGTAGGGAATGGAGCCCTCGAAGGACGTGCCCTCGGGGTGGACCTGCGCCTCCATCTGCGCGCGCAGGCCGCTGGCCGCGAGCGCCACCTGCCGCGGCGCCCCGGGCAGCTCCGGGAAGAGCGAGCCCACCACCACGAGCCCCACGTAGTTGGAGACCAGGTGGTTGTTGGGCACCGCGCTGGTGTCCTCCAGGTGGGCCTCCACCCACGCGCAGTGCTCCGCGAGCGCGCCCAGCACGGGCACCAGGAACTCCGGCCGGCGCACCTCCGGCCGGTCCGCGAACATCGCCAGCGCCTGCGCGACGTTCGCCGCGCGCAGGGCAATCTCCATGGAGCACGTCCAGTGGACGCCCATGCCCACGGGGTTCGCCTGCAGGAAGTCCAGCGTCTGCGAGACGAAGGCCGTGGCGAAGCGCGAGCGCTCCGCTTCCGTCTCCGCCACCCACGCGCCCTGGGCCAGGGTCACCGCGCTGTCCAGCCGGCCCATCACCCACGGGTACTTCGGATCCATGCCCGTCACGTGCAGCGGCATGCGCTCCACGGGGTCCACCGGATAGTGCCGGCCGCTCACCGGCTCCAGGGACCAGTCCACCGGCCTGCCTTCACCGAAGGAGACGGGCGTGCCGAAGACGTCCCACTCCTGACGGAGCGCCCGCGCGGCGCGCTCCAGCGTGCGCGCCTTCGCGCCCGGAAGCTTCTCGATGGCGGCGCGAGCGGACTCGCGCTGCGACAGCTCGCACCAGGCCCGCGCGGTGCGGTGATCCAGGGCCAGCGACACCAGGTCCTCGGCGCGGGTGGCGCCGAAGGACTCCAGCAGCTGCGCCTCGTCCACCTGCTCGCGGCGGTTGTAGAGCGCCTTGCGTGCGACGCCCTGGACCCGGCGGACCGCGCTCTTCGCGAGCGCCCCAGGCGCCATCCGAGCCATCGTCGCGTAGTAATCGAGAGTACCCATCCGCCCCTTCCCGCCCAACCTGACGTGGGCAGGTGATAGCAAGCGGCTGGCCAAAACCTTTTCCCAGCAAGAGCAAGGGGTTGGCGCGTCTACCCTGCCCGTAGGGCGGTAAAAATGTCCGCTCCACCCGATCACCCTGGGTAAAGGATTGCTGCCTGACGTGGAAAGGAAGTGCTCCACGTTGGAGCCGTTGCGCCTCCATGGAGGCATGGCCATTCCTTGGCGCGTGCGGGCTGGGGCTTGGATGGGGCGGCGCATCGAGGACGACCTCGATGCCAGGATGGAAACGACGCTGACGGCGGTGGCCGAGCAGGCGCTGCGCGGAGGAACGCGCGCGGGCCTGGAGGCTCTGTTGAAGGCGTCCTTGCGGCTGACCGGCGCGACCGGCGCGGCCCTCTATGAAGGACGCGTGTGCGTGATGAAGGTGGGCAACGTCCCCGCCCGTCGCGCGCAAGCCACGGACAGGAAGCCCACGAAGCGCGCCTCCGTCCTGGAGGTGTGG
>NZ_JBKGHJ010000228.1:0-13239 GCF_046520365.1 Corallococcus sp. 4LFB | reverse complement strand
GCGTGCTGGACGCGCACGCCGCCATCCACAGCACCAGCGCACAGAACGTCAGGCTCTTCCTCATGGCGGAAAAGCCTAACACCCACGCTCAGGGCAACGGCCCCTCCACCAAGCGCAACACATCCGCGAGCACCCCCGCCGCCGTCACCGCCGCTCCCGCGCCGTACCCTCGGATCACCAGCGGCGTGGGGCTGTACCGCTCCGACAGGAAGCTCAGCGCGTTCTCGCCGCCCTTCACCGCCGCCAGCGGATGCTCCAGCGGCACCGGCACCAATCCCACGCGCACACCCTCCGGTCCCACGCTGCCCACGTAGCGCAGCACCTTGCCTTCCTTCCGGTGCGCGTCCACCCGCCGCTGGAAGAGCTCATCCGCCTGCGGCAGCCGCGCCAGGAACTCCGGCAGCGGGCCCTTCGCGTCGAACTCCTCCGGCAACAGCGACGCCAGCGCGACCTCCTCCAGCTCCAGCGTGCGCCCCAGCTCGCGCGCGAGGATGAGCACCTTGCGCGCCACGTCCGTGCCCTCCAGGTCGTCGCGCGGGTCGGCTCCGTGAAGCCCTTCTCCATCGCCGTGCCCACCGCCTTGGATAGCGGCACCCCGGCCTCCGTCAGCCCCAGGATGAACGACAGCGACCCCGACAGGATGCCCTCCACCCGGTGCACCGTGTCTCCCGTGCGCAGCAGGTTCTTCAACGTGTCGATGACCGGCAGCCCCGCCCCCACGTTCGTCTCGTAGAGGAACTTCCGCTGGTGCCGCGCCGCCGTCTCCCGCAGCGTCCTCCAGTGCTCCTGCCGTCCCGAGTTGGCCTTCTTGTTCGCCGTCACCACATGCAGCCCGGACGCCATCAGCGCGGGATAACCCAGCGCCACGTCGTCGCTGCTCGTGCAGTCCACGAAGATGGGCCGGCCCGGCCTGCGCGCCTTCGCCCACGCGCGGAACGTGTCCAGCGTGAAGCCGGACTTGCTCGCGTCCAGCCGCGCCTTCCACCCGTCCAGCGCCACGCCCTCCGGCGCCACCAGGCTGTGTCTGCTATTGGCGATGGCACACACCCGCAAATCCAACCCGTGCGCCCGCAGCTTCGGCGCCTGCTGGTGGATCTGCCGCAGCAGCTCCCCGCCCACCGTGCCCACGCCCGCCACCAGCAGCTCCACCACCTCCGTGGTGCCAAAGGCCTTGCGGTGCACGTGCGCCATCGCGCGCGGCCCGTCCTCCCGTGAAATCACCGCGGAGATGCTGCGCTCGCTGGACCCCTGCGCGATGGCCGCGATGCTGCAATCCACGTCCGCCAGCGCGCTGAAGAACGTCCCCGCCACGCCCACCCGGTGCCGCATCCCGTCGCCCACGATGCTCAACACCGCGAGCCCCGGCTGGTGCTCGATGGGGTCCACCTTCCCCGCCTCGCGCTCCACCTCGAACGCCTCCTCCAGCGCCTGCACCGCCCGCGTGGCCTCCGCCTCCCCCACGCAGAAGCTGATGGAGGACTCGCTGGAGCCCTGCGTGATCAGCACCACGGAGATGGACGAACGCGCCATCGCCTCGAAGACGCGCGCGGCCGTGCCCGGCACGCCCTTCAACCCCGCGCCCGCGATGTTGATGAGCGCGATGTCCGGCAGGAACGACAGCCCGCGCACCGGGTGCCGCGACGACGGCGCCGTGGCCGTCACCCGCGTGCCCGGATGCCCCGGCCGGAAGCTGTTGCACACGCGCACCGGGATGCCGCGCTCCCTCGCGGGGGCAATCGTCTTCGGATGCAGCACCTTCGCGCCGAAGTAGGCCAGCTCCATCGCCTCCTCGAAGCTCACCTCCTCCAGCGCGAACGCCTCCGGCACCAGCCGCGGGTCCGCGCTGAAGATGCCGTCCACGTCCGTCCAGATCTCCAGCAGCCGCGCATCCAGCGCCGCCGCCGCCAGCGCCGCCGAGTAGTCCGACCCACCCCGCCCCAGCGACATCGTCTTGCCGCGCGCGTCCCCCCGAAGAACCCCGGCATCAACAACAGCCCCGGCCCCCCATCACGCAGCGGCGCGAACCGCGCGCGGATCTCCTCCGCCCGGGGCGTCGCCTGGAGCGGGTCCCCCGTGCACACCAGCACCTGCCTCGGGTCCACGCTCACGGGCGCCAGGCCCCGCGCCTCCAGCAGCGCCGCGAGCAGCAGGCACGACGCCCGCTCCCCCAGCCCCGACAGGTGCGCCAGCACCGACGGCGAGCACTCCCGCAAGAGCCCCACGCCCTGCAACAGCCCTCGCAGCTCGACTCCCAGCGCCACCAGCCCCTCCGCCAGGGGCCGCGTCTGCGCGGGCTTCAGGTCCGCGCTCAGCGCCCTCGCGATGGCGGAGTGCGTCTCGTCGAACCGGGCGCAGGCCTCCTGCACGGGCTCGCCCTCCTGCGCCACCCGCGCCGCCTCCACCAGCAGGTTGGTGATGCCCGACACCGCGGACGCCACCACCATCACCCGCTCCGCCTTGCGCGCCTCCTCCACCAGCGCGACGACGCCGCGCATCCGCTCCGCGTCCCCGACACTGGTGCCACCGAATTTCATCACGCGCATGACACGGCCTCCTCGCGGAACGGCGGGGCTCGGTGACGGGAGGGACTCATCGGAAGCGGCGTCATGCGGTTCCTCGGGGGTGGCGACGGATGGGGGTTTGGGGCAACGAAAAAGCCCCGCGCTCGGGAGGAGCGCGGGGCCGGGTTCGGAAGGGGGACCTTCAGGAGGTCCGCTTCGGAAGTCAGGCGGTCCGCGCTCCGCGAGGAGTCAGGCCGGTGCGAGTGCGAGTCTCGGTCAGGACGGTCTGGACGCGCGCGCCCACGGAGGACGTCGTCCCCTCGTGCCGCTGGCTGTTCCCGCTGCGTCCGACCATGGAGTCCCCATCCTAGCCGCTCTCGCGCTTCCAGGTCAGGAGGGCGGGCAGCCGGCCCCCCGCCCCACGGTCCCCACGGTGGTCCAGGCGCACGGGGCTGCCGACATTGTGCGGGTGTGAGCTGTCCCACCCCCTTCAGGAGCAACCCATGGCCACCCGCAAGAAGAGCGACACCGCCCACAAGCCCGGCTTCGCCAAGGACCACGTGGAGCGAGGGCTGGAGGCGGACGACACCAAGCCCCTGTACGCGGACGACGCCAAGCACTCCACCGAGGAGCAGAAGTTCGCCCTCGACAGCGACGGCCCCGTGGGCGGGCCCCGGAACAACCCGCAGAGCGTCCTCGACGACGTGGACGACGAGGCGCGCGAGGAGCGCGGCCGCCTCAAGGCCGAGGCCCGCGAGGCCGCCGACAACGAGCCCACCCGGGAATGAAAAAACCGGGGCCCCGACACCCACGTCGGGACCCCGGCCTCAAACCCACACAGAGAAGCGCGCCGCTACGGGACCGCCGGCTTGGGCGCCATGTCCGACGCCGGCGTCTCCACCAGCGTGAGCTTGCCCAGCTTCAGCGGCGTCACCTGCTCCTGGATGACCAGCGGGTCGCCCACGAGCACCACCTGCATGTTGGCCGGGTCCAGGTAGGACTCGGCCACGCGCTGCACCTCCGCGGCGCTGGCGCTCTGCAATCCCTCCACGGTGCGCTTGAACTCGTCCATGGGACGGCGGTGGAAGTAGAGCTGCGCGGCGCTGCCGCCCAGGCCCTCCACCGTCTCGAAGGCGCCCGGGAACGCGCGGATGAGCCCTTCGCGCGCGGCGGCCAGCTCCTTCTCCGTGATGGGGTTGGACTTGATGCCGGCCAGCTCCTTGATGAACTCGTTGAGCGCCGGCCCCGTCACGTCCTGCCGCACGGCCGCGTACGCGGTGAGCGGACCCACGCCCAGGCGCGTGCCCAGGTGCGCGTTGGCGCCGTAGCTGTAGCCCTTGTCCTCGCGGATGTTCATGTTGAGCCGGCTGCCGAAGAAGCCGCCGAACACCGTGGTGGCCAGCTCCAGCGGGTACTCGTCCGGGTGGCCCGCGGCGAGGCCGGGACGGCCCACCAGCACCACCGTCTGCTCCAGGCCCGGCTTGGGCACCACGCGCACCTGCTGACGGGGCGGCGCGGGCGGCGCGGGCGGCGGCTTGGGCGCCACGGCCCCACCCTTCCACCCGCCGAAGTACTTCTTGCCCAGCTCCATCGCCTGCTGGAGCGTCACGTCGCCGGTCATGATGAGCGCGGCGGCGCGAGGGCCGGTGTTCTTCGCGTAGAAGTTCTTCACGTCCGCCAGCGTCAGCGCCTCCACCGTCTTGGGCGTGCCGCCGGACGTGTGGCCATACGGGTGGTCCGCGCCGAACACGGCCTGGTAGTAGGTCTGCTGCGCCAGGAAGTTCGGGTCGCCCATGCGGCGCACCAGCTCACCCAGCTGCTGCTTCTTGCGGCGCTCGAAGGCCTTCGCGTCGAAGGTGGGCCGCAGGACGACGTCCGCCAGCAGGCTCATCACCGCGTCCACGTTGGTCGTGAGCACGCGCGCGCCCACGAAGGCGCCGTCCGGTTCCACCGACATCGCGGGCGAAACACCCAGGTCCGCGAACGCGTTGTCCAGCGCCACCGTGTCGCGCTTGCCCGCGCCCTCCAGCAGCATGCGGTAGGTCAGGTCCGCGATGCCCAGCTTCGCGGCGGGCTCCTGCGACACGCCCGCGGCGAAGGCGATGCCCGCGAACACCAGCGGCAACTCCTTGCGCGTGCTGACGATGACGGTGAGGCCGTTGTCCAGCTTCGCCTGCTCGAACGTGGGCAGCACCAGCTCCGGCGACTGGCCGGGCCTGGGCGGCTGGGCGCGGAACGACTCCGCGTCCTGCGCCGGTGTCTGGGATTGCGGCTGCTCGGCCGCGGGCGGCTGGGCGGGGGGCGTCTGCGCGGGCTTCGTGGTGGCGCAGCCGGCGACGGACAGCGTGAGGAGGGCAGTGAGGATTCGGCGGTGCATGACTAGCGGGCCTCCTTGCCCGGAGCGGAAGACGGCGCGGCCTTGCTGGCGGGCGGGACCGCGTGGAGGACGACGCGCGCGTCGGGCGCAGCACGTCCGTGGCGAACTGCTTCACCGTGGCGGGCGTGACGTCCTGGTAGCGCGCCAGGTCCTGCGCGACGTAGCTGGGCTCGCCCACGAACTGGTTGTACGTCTGGAGCGTGTCGGACTTGCTGCCGGAGCCGCCCACGGCCTGCAGGCCCGCCAGCTGGCGCGTGTCATAGCGGGTGCGCGCGCGGACGATCTCCTCCTGCGTGACGCCCTCCTTGCGGACCTCGTCCAGCACCGCGTCGATCTCCTTCTTCAGCGTGTCCGTGGTGACGCCGGGCCGGGCCACCGCCTCGATGGAGAAGACGGACTGCGCGCCCTGGCTCTGCTGCACGGCCTGCACGCTCTGCGCCAGTTGCTTGTCCAGCACCAGCCGGCGGTACAGGCGGCTCGCGCGGCCCGTGCCCAGCGCGGTGGCGAGCACGTCCGCCGTCGCGTCCCCGGGCTTCAGGTACGGGGCGGTGAGCCAGGACATGGAGAGCAGGGGCAGCGTGGCCACCTTCTCGTCGTGGCGGATGACCGTCTCGCGCGTGACCTTCACGGGCGCCACGTCCGGGCGCTTGGGCTTGGGGCCCGAGGGCAGCGTGCCGAAGTACTTCTCCACCAGCGCCTTGGCCTTCGCGGGGTCGAAGTCGCCCACGATGGCGAGCGTCGCGTTGGCGGGCGCGTACCAGGTGCGGAAGAACGCCTTCACGTCGTCCACCGTGGCCGCGTTCAGGTCCTTCATGGAGCCAATCACGTTGCCGGAGTACGGGTGCGGCGCGGGGAACAGCGCCTGCCACGCCTTCTCCTGCGCCTCACCGTAGGGGGCCGTCTCCACGCCCTGGCGGCGCTCGTTCTTCACGACCTCCTTCTGCGTCTGGAGCTTCTTCTCCGTGAGGGCGTCCAGCAGGAAGCCCATGCGGTCGCTCTCCAGCCACAGCGCCGTCTCCAGCAGGTTGCTGGGCACGGTCTCGTAGTAGTTGGTGCGGTCGAAGCTGGTGGTGCCGTTGAGGTCCGTGGCGCCCGCCTGCTCCAGGAGGCCGATGTGCACGTCGTCCGGCACGTGCTTGGAGCCCTGGAACATCATGTGCTCGAAGAGGTGCGCGAAGCCGGTGCGGCCCGGCTGCTCGTCGTAGGCACCCACGTGGTACCAGACGTTGACGGCCACCACGGGCAGCTTGCGGTCCACGGAGAGGATGACCTCCATGCCGTTGGGCAGCGTGTACTTCTCATACGGGATGGCCAGGTTTTCGCGGCCGGGCTCCAGCGGCTTCGCCTCGGGGGTCTGCGCGAGCGCCGGAAGCCCCAGCAACAGGGCCGCGGCGGCGAGGGCCTTCAATCGGGACAAGGTTCCTCCACGGTTCAGGACGGTGCCTCGCGCGCTTAGCACGCGCCCCGGAGCCTGTAAGCCGGAAGGCGACCGGGTGGGCGCCCGGGTGCCGGGTGTTGCTCGCCGTGCGACACTGCGGCCATGAGCCTGGAGGTGCCCGCATCCCAGCAGCGCCGCTGCGCCGTCCACCCGGAGCAGCCCGCGGGCGCCACCTGTACCCGCTGCGGCGGCTTTATGTGCGCGGACTGCGCCACGTCCGTGCCGGGCCTGGGCGCACGGCTGTACTGCGCGGCCTGCGCGGCGCGCCCGGACGTGAACTACCTGGAGGCCCTGCGCCAGCGCTACTGGGGCCGGCGCGACGAATGGGCGTGGGTGGTGGGCGGCGTGACGCTGCTGCTCTGCGTGACCGTGGTCGCCGCGCTGGCGCTATGGGGGCCGGGTACGAGGAGGCAGGCGCTGTTCCTGTTGGTGCTGCTCATCCCCGTGCCGGTGGGCGTCGCCTTCTTCCTGGGGCAGCGCTGGGCGCGGCATGCGCTCTTGCCCACGCCGCTGGTGGTGGCGGTGGCCGCGGATGCCCTGTACCGGGACGCGCGCTTCCTCTTCCTCCTGTGTCTCGTTCCCTCGATGGTCACCGCGTTGCGCATCCACCGCGACGTGCGCAACCAGCTCTTCTTCCGGCTGCCGGTGTCGGCCGGGGCGCTGAAGGTGATGTGGGACCGGCGCTTCAACAACCGCATTGCACGTTACGCGTTGCGGTTCGGCCTCGGCGCGGTTCTCCTCCCGCTGTGGGCACCCATCGCGGTGATCTGCGGCGCGGTGGCGCTGACGCGCGTGGACCCCAAGGCGACCCCGCCCATCGGCAGGCGGGGTCAGGCCCTCACGGGCATCGTCCTGGGGCTCGTCAGTCCGCTGCTGTGGTGGTTCGTCCTGCTGCCGGTGTTGGACCGGTGGCTGTCACCCATGTTCAACAAGTAGGGGACGGCGGTCAGAACGGGAGGGCGCTGAGGTTGCCCTGGGTGCGCAGGGCCTCCCGCACCCTGTCCCCCGGCGGAAAGGGGGAGCGCTTCCGGCCGGGCGTCCCTGGGTCGAGGACCCGAAGGGCCCATGAAGCCGCAGCATGCCCGAGGCCCGGGGGAATGGACAGACAGCCCGTTGACGCCTCCATGTCACCGGACAGTCGTGTGCTCACGCTGAAGGAGGAACCCCCCGCAGGAGAGACGCCATGGCAACGCAACGAGTGAGTGACGTGATGACGTCGGACGTGGAGGTCGTCCGCCCGTCTGATTCCTTGAGGGTCGCCGCGGAGAAGATGCGCGCCCGGAACGTGGGGCCCATTCCCGTGTGTGACGGCGACGAGCTGGTGGGCATCGTCACGGACCGGGACATCGTGGTCCGCGCGGTGGCGCAGGGCCTGGACATGGAGCGGACCCAGGTGGCCCAGGCGATGACCCGGGGCGTGGAGTCCGTCTACGACGACGACGACCTCACCCAGGCGGCCCAGAAGATGAGGGCCTCGCGGATCCGCCGCATCCTGGTGCTCAACCGGGACAAGCGGCTGGTGGGCATCCTCGCCCTGGGGGACATCGCGGCGGAGCTCAGCGACCAGGAGAGCGGCAGGACGCTGGAAGAGGTGTCCGCGCCGTCACAGCCGGCCCCGCACTGACGCGGGCTACATGCCGCCGAGCTTCGTCTCCAGCTCCGACAGGTCGCGGTGCACGGCCGCGTCCGTCTCCCGCAGGCCCTCCACCTTGCGCACGGCGGAGATGACGGTGGAGTGGTCCTTGTTGAAGCGCGAGGCGATCTCCGGGAAGGAGCTCTTCGTCAGCTTCCGGCTCAGGTACATGGCCACCTGGCGCGCGTGCGCGAGCGCCTTGTGGCGCCGGTCCTCCTTCAGCGCTTCGACCGTCACCTTGTAGAAGCGGGCCACCTCGCGCTGGATGGCCTCCACGTCCACGGAGCGCTGCGCGGGCAGGATGTCGCGCAGCACCTGGGACGCGAACTCCTCCGTCACCGGCTGCTTCGTGAGGCTGTGCATGGCGGACAGCTTCACGAGCGCGCCTTCCAGTTCGCGCACGTTCTTCTGCACGTGCTTCGCGATGAAGTGCGCCACGGGGTCCGGCAGGTTGAGGCCCTCCTGCTCCGCCTTCTTCTGGAGGATGGCGACGCGCGTCTCGTAGGTGGGCTCGCGGATGTCCGCCATCAGGCCCATGGCGAAGCGGCTGCGCAGGCGGTCCTCCATGCCGGGCACCTCCGCGGGCACCATGTCGCTGGTGAGCACGATGGCCTTGTTGAGGCCGAAGAGCGTCTCGAAGGTGTAGAAGAACTCCTTCTGCGTCTCCTCGCGCTTGCCCAGGAACTGGATGTCGTCGATGAGCAGCACGTCGCACTCTTCGCGGAACTTCCGGCGGAAGTCCGTCATGCGGTGCTCGCGCACGCTCTCCACGTACTCGTTCGTGAACTGCTCGCTGGAGAGGTAGACGACGCGCTGGGTGGGGTCCTTCTCCCAGATGTGGTTGCCCACCGCCTGGAGCAGGTGCGTCTTGCCCAGGCCGGTGCCGCCGTAGATGTAGAGCGGGTTGTAGTTGTGGCCCGGCCGGTGGGCCACGGCCTGCGCGGCGGCGGCGGGGAGCTGGTTGCTGTCCGCGACGACGTAGGTGTCGAAGGTGAAGCGCGGGTTGAGCCGCGCGGGCCGCAGGGAGTTCACCTTGACGGTGGGCGTGGGCGGCAGGTCCGAGGACGGCGGAGGGCCAACGACGACCTCATAGGCGACGCGGCCCAGGGACGGCTCCAGCCGGGCAATGTGCGTCTCCAGCATGGAGCGGTAGTGGTCATCCACCCAGTCGCGGAAGAAGCGGTCAGGCACGCCCAGGACCAGGGCGTTCTCGCGCACCTCCATGGGGCGCATCCGCTCCAGCCAGGTGAGGGCGTAGTGCAGGCCCTCCTGGCGGATGGCTTCCAGCGTGCGGGTCCAGATGACGCCGGCACTGGGCAGCGAAGGCGTGGGGGCGGAATGGGCGAGGGCGTTCACACGGAGGCTCGGGGACGGCGCGGATGAAGAGAACCAGCGGGCGTCCGGCGGTGCTAACACCCGCTCTCCGGCTGATCAAGGAACCGGCCTGTAGCACGGATCAGCGGGACCCCCTGGCGGGTGGGGATGATCACTCGCGGTGGATCCGCCTTCCGCCTCTGGCGCGAGCCGTTCCGCCGGGTTGCGGGAGGTGGGCCGTGAGGCCACCTGAACGGATCCACCGTGACCGCTGGGACGTCCTGCGCCGGACGGATGGCGGAGGGCTGTCCTACGTCGGACCCAGCCTCATGATGACTTCGGCCGGATCCTCGTGGGGCACGGTGTGGAAGCCACACTTCTCCAGGACTCGGATCGACGCGAGGTTGTGGGCGGCGACCCACGCATGCAGCGGCCGGGTGGGCACGAGCCGGAGGAACTCGGAGAGGGCCCGGGTGGCGATGCCCCGGCCCCAATGTTCGCGGCCGATCCAGTAGCCGACGAGGCGCTGGCCCTCCTGTTCCCAGCTGCCGATGTTCCCCACCGCCACGCCGTCCAGGACGATGGTGCGGTTGATGTTCCCGGGACGCAGGACGTTCGTGCGCCAGTGGGTCATGAACGCATCGCGCTCCCGCGACGGAAATCCGGCCATGCGAGCCGCCTCGGGGTCGCGCTGGTGTTCGAAGAAGAGGGGGAGGTCCTCATCCATGACGTCGCGGAGGAGCATCTGGGAGAGGCTACTGGAACGGGCGGCCCGCCCACCCGTTCCTTGCCCCGTCCCTCCTTTTCCTACATGATCGCCCGGTCCCCCCAGCGCAGGGCTGCACGGTCGGCGCTGGTGATCCTTGATTGACTTGTCCAGGAAATAGGGTTACGGACGCCCCCTTTCCACTGTACGGGTCGCGCCGGATGGTCCAGGCGCTGCCTTCAGCTCTCAGGAGTCGTTGTGTCCAAGCGCACGTACCAGCCGTCGAAGATCCGGCGCAACCGCGCCCACGGGTTCCGTAAGCGGAATGCCACCAAGGGCGGCCGGGATGTCCTCAAGCGCCGCCGGGCCAAGGGCCGTAAGCGCCTGGTGGTGTCGTCGTTCAAGAAGTAACTGGACGCACGGACGATGGCCGAGGGAGCGGCGCCGCGGGTGCCTCAGGCAACCGACGAGCGCTTCCCCAAGGCCTTTCGCCTGCTCCAGCGGCGTGAGTTCCTGGAGGTCCAGGAGGGCGGTCAGAAGCTTCCGTCCGACTGCCTCCTGGCCCTCGTTCGACGCAATTCCCGGGCGCACTCCCGCGTAGGACTCACCGTCTCCAGCAAGGTGGGCAACGCGGTGGTGCGCGCACGCCTTCGCAGACTGCTTCGCGAGCTGTTCCGCAAGCAGCGCGGGCAATGGCCCCCCGGTCTCGACGTAGTCCTGGTCGTCCGCTCCTCGGCGAAGGAAGCCTCCTTCGCGCAAGTTTCCCGTGCGTTCGACGGCGTCACCCGTAAGCTGCAACGGCTCTTTCCGGCACCTCGCGTGCCCCCTGAAGAGCCCGCCCCATGAGTCCACTCGCCTTCGTCATCGCCCTGCCCATCCGCTTCTACCGGCGGTTCCTGGGGCCGCTGCTGCCGAAGGCGTGCCGGTTCCACCCCTCGTGCTCCACCTACGCCATGCAGGCGCTGGAGAAGCACGGCGGGGTGAAGGGCACCGCCCTCACCGTCTGGCGCCTGCTGCGCTGCCAGCCATTCCACCCCGGTGGATTCGATCCCGTCCCCTGACGGTTTGCTTCCGCCCGCCCTCCGGCCGTCCGCCGCCGGCACAGGGAAATCCATGACGAACGACCCGCTGTCGCCCCAGTCCAACGATTCGCAGAAGCGGCTGCTCCTGGCGCTCGCCCTCTCCTTCGCGGCGACCGCCGCCTACACCTTCTTCTTCGCCCCCAAGGGCCCGCCGCCCGGCGCGGAAGGCACGGACGGCGGGGTCGAAGTCGCGGCCACGCTGGACGCGGGCACCCCGAGCATGGCCGCCGTGCCGCCGCGGGCGTGGGAGGCGAGGACGCGGGCACCCCCGCGGAGGCGCCGCCGCCCCCCGCGCGCACCGTGGACTTCGCCCGGCCGGAGGTGAAGTACACCTTCTCCTCCGAGGGCGCCGGCCTCACCTCCGCCGTGCTCCAGGGCACGAAGATGCGCGAGCAGCAGTCGCTCACCGTCAAGGAGGGCTTCGAGAAGCTCTTCGGCAAGGACATCCCCCCGCCGCCGCAGATGAACGTGGCGCACCCGGTGCCCGGCCAGCCCCTGCCGCTCGCGGTGACCATTGAAGGCGGCGCGCCGCTGGCGGCGAACACCCGCTACGCCGTGCAGGAGGGCCCCACCGACAACGGCGGCAGCGTGGCGTTCACCGGCCGCCAGGGTCCGTGGGAAGTGACGAAGACGCTCCAGTGGCCGCGCGAGGGCTTCGAGTTCACCTACACCCTCCAGGTGCGCAACACCTCCGCCCAGGCGCAGGCGGGCGAGCTCAAGGTGCACTACGGCCGCGCTATCGACCCGGAGTTCGAGCACGCGCCGTCCTTCTTCGGCGGCGTGGGCAACCTGAGCCGCTCCGCGTGCTGGGTGGGGGACAAGCTCCACAAGCTGTCCCCGGGCGACAAGCCGCCGGAGGAGACGCGCGGCCCCATCTCCTTCTTCGGCATCGACCAGCAGTACTTCCTGTCCGCGCTCTACCCGCTGGACGGCGCGCTCAACGGCCACTGCACGCTGACCGCCACGCCCACCGCGCGCGAGGTGTCCGCGGGCTTCCCGCTCAACGTGGCCCCCGGCCAGGTGGCCACGTTCCGCTTCGGCGGCTACGCGGGCCCCAAGGATCCGGACCTGCTGCGGCTGGTGCCCGGCCCGGAGCTGCGGAGCGTGGCCGGCCTGAACGCCACGGCGTTCCACCCGGCGCTGGAGGACACCGTCGACTTCGGCATCTGGGCGGTGGTCTGCAAGATCCTGCTCGCGGTCATGAAGTTCTTCCACGGCATCGTGGGGAACTGGGGCGTCGCCATCATCCTGCTCACCGTGGTGGTGAAGCTGGTGCTCCTGCCGCTCACCTACCGCTCCATGGTCAGCATGGAGGCGGTGAAGGTGCTGCAGCCGAAGATGGATGAGATCCGCAAGAAGTTCGCGGACGACAAGGAACGCCAGAACCTGGAGATCATGAAGCTGTACCAGGAGGCGAAGGTGAACCCCCTGGGCGGCTGTCTGCCGCTGCTCATCCAGATGCCGGTGTGGATTGCGCTGTTCACGTCGCTGCGCAACAGCTTCGAAATCTACGGCGAGCCCTTCTTCGGCCCCATCTGGCGCGACCTCACCTACAAGGACCCGACGTACATCCTGCCGCTGGCGCTGGGCGTGTCGATGATCATCACGCAGAAGATGCAGCCGCAGATGATGGACGCGGCGCAGGCGCGGATCATGACCTGGGTCATGCCCATCATCTTCACGTTCACGCTCTTGCAGTACCCGGCGGGCCTGTCGCTCTACATCTTCACGAACAACGTGCTCTCCATCGGCCAGCAGTGGGGCCTGCGCAAGTGGCTGGACCGCAAGAAGAACCAGACGGGCGGCGGGACGCCGGCGGTGGTGCCCGCCGGGGGAGGCAAACGCAAGTGAGCGGGACTCAGGGCGTGGCCGGCGGCGGGGACTTCCGCCCCCGGGTGGAGAAGCTGCTCACGGACATCCTCGGGCTGATGGGGTTCCCGGCGCGGCTGGACCTGCAGGACGCCACCGACGGCAGCCTGTCCGTGGCGCTCCACTTCGAGTCCGGCGCGCCTCCGGGCGTGGAGCCGGGCAAGCGCAGCCAGGTGCTGGATTCGCTCCAGTTCCTGCTCAACAAGATGCTCCACCGCCCCGGCGTGGAGCGCCGCTGGGTGATGCTGGGCGCGGGCGCGCACCCGGAGCCCCGGCCGCGCCGCGAGGCACAGGCCCAGGCCCCCCTCCGCCGCCCCGG